>DATDCR010000475.1:0-8475 GCA_036524215.1 Burkholderiales bacterium | reverse complement strand
TTACTTCTTCGGAGCGGGGTGGATGTTGTCCACCCAGTGCACTTCTTCGGGCTTCTCGACCACCGGGATGTCGAGGTTGACCACCACCGGCTCCTGGCCGCTGCGGCAGAGCACGCACGAGAGCGGCTGATCGTCGCTCGCGTTGATTTCCTGGTGGGGCACATACGGCGGCACATAGATGAAGTCGCCCGGCCCGGCCTCGGCGATGAACTCGAGCTTCTCGCCCCAGCGCATGCGCGCCTTTCCGCTCACCACGTAGATCACGCTCTCCAACGGGCCGTGATGGTGCGCGCCGGTCTTCGCCTTGGGATGGATCACCACGGTGCCCGCCCACAGCTTCTGCGCGCCGGTGCGCGCGTTGGTGATCGCCGCCGCGCGGTTCATGCCCGGCGTCTGCGCGGTGTTGATGTCGAGCTCGTTCGAATGCACGACGCGCACGCCGTCGAGCTTCCACTTCGGCTTTTCGTGCGAGTGATCGTGGGCCATTCGGATCTCCGCAAAGGATCGGATGATATAGAACGCCGGCGTCGTGATGGCGCGACAGCGAACTGGTTGGCAGCCGCGGCGATAAACGCCGTTGCGGTCAGCGTAATGTCATGTTGCTCGTTTAGCATCGCGCGCGTGAAACGCGATGCTGAATTGGCGGTCGCTCCGGTTGGAATCTCGGAACGACCCGCAGACGTCTGGGATGGCGTGCTCATCGGCGCCATCTTCGCGAGCATGGGACTTCTCGCCTGGATGGCGGTCGCCACGCCGCTGCTGCGGCCGCTCCTGCAGAGCCTGGAGCGCGGCCGCTGGGGCGACCTCTGGTCGCGGCCGCTCGTCATCTGGGTGAGCATGGGACTGCTGCTGATGCTCGTGCGCACGGTGTTCTGGCTGTGCTACCGGCCCTTCGCGCCGGCGCCGAGCGGGCAGGCGCCGTCGCTTACGGTGCTGATTCCCGCCTACAACGAAGGCGCGATGGTCGAATCGACGATCGCTTCGGTGGCCGCCGCGCACTATCCGCACGACCGGCTCGAGATCATCGCCATCGACGACGGCAGCAAGGACGACACCTGGCGCCACATCGAGCACGCGGCGATGCGCCATCCGGAGCTGGTCACGGCGGTCCGGCTGCCGGAAAACCGCGGCAAACGCGCGGCGCTTGCCGAAGGCTTCCGTCGCGCGCGCGGCGAGATCGTGGTGACGATCGATTCCGACAGCGTGATCGAGCGCCAGACGCTCCTCGCCATCGCGGGACCTTTCGCCGACGAGCGCGTGGGCGCGGTGGCCGGCAAGGTGGCGGTGCATAACCGGCGCGCCGGCCTCATCCCGCGCATGCTCCATGTGCGCTTCGTCCTCTCCTTCGATTTCCTGCGTAGCGCGCAGTCGTTTTTCCGTACCGTGTTCTGCTGTCCCGGCGCGCTCGCCGCGTACCGGCTGTCGGTCGTGCGCAAGGTGCTGCCGGAGTGGGAGAGCCAGCGCTTCCTCGGCGTCGCCTGCACCTACGGCGAGGACCGCGCGCTGACCAACTGCATCCTCGGCGCCGGCTACGACGCCGTGTACCAGCGCAGCGCCGTCGTGCACACCGTCGTGCCGGAGACCTACGCCAAGCTCTGCAAGATGTACCTGCGCTGGGACCGCAGCTACATCCGCGAGGAATTCCGCTTCGCCCGCGTCGTCATGAAGCGCCCGCCGCTGTGGCGCGCGCTGGCGTGCTACGAGAGCGTAGTGACCAACCTGCGCTTCCCGGTAGCGTACCTGTCGATCGCGCTGATGGTCGCGCATGCGCTCGACGATCCGATGGCGATCCTGCGCATGCTGCTGGCCATCATGCTGGTGTCGACGGTGTACGTCCTTTACTACCTGCGCAGCGAGCGCTCCTGGGATTTCGTGTTCGGCATCCTGTACGCGTATTTCTCGTTCTTCGCGCTGACCTGGATCTTTCCGTACGCTGCACTCACTTTGCGCGCACGCAGCTGGATGACGCGCTAGCGCCAGCCGTCGGCCGGGAAATCGAACCGGCCGCCGCCGGCGCGCTGCAGCCAGGCGCCCGACGCGGTGGTCTTGCAGGCCCAGGTCTGCTGCTCGAAGGGATCGGCGAGCGAGAGCGCTTCGGGCCCGAGCACGGCGGCGCACAGGCCGTCGGCGACGCGCACCGAGCTGTAGCGGATCCAGCCGAGGCCGTGCTCGCGCGCTTCGGCGCCGAAGGCCTGCGTCTGGCTGTAGTCGGTATTTTGCGTCCAGGCGCGCGTGGCGGCCTTCCACGGCGCGGCGACGAGATCGGCGCAGCGGCCGCGAACCCTGGCCTGGAAGAACGTGTGCTCGGTATGTAGCGCCGAGTCGCGCAGCGCGTCGCTATCCACGAGGAAGCGCCACTTCCAGTAGCCGACCTCGGCGCAGGCAGTCTTCAATTCCTCTGCGCCGTACCAGACGCCCGGCTCGTGCGGGCGGCGAAAGCGCGAGGCAAACGGCGAACGGTAGCGAAACGGCGTGAAGACGAGGTAATGGCGTCCCGCGGCCTCGGCGGGCAGGGCAGGCTTGCTCGCTTCGAGCAGCTCCTCGAGGACACGCTGCTCGGCCGCGTTGTCGGCCAGCCGCATGGTGGAAACGACGTGCTGGGCTTCCACGCCGCGCCACAGGTTCGCGCGCTTGACGCGCACGCCGGTCGAAAACCAGGCCTCCTTCCACGCCTTGGTCACGCCGGCGCGCGCATGGCATCCAGGTAGGCGACGACCGTCACCAGCCCGTCGGCGCGCTCGAGCAGCTCGGCGGGACGGCCGTTCAGCGCGCGGTTATGGCCGTGCAGCCACGCCTTGCGCTGCGCGGCGTCGCTGCCGACCAGCGCGTCGAGCGACCGATAGACGCGCACGAGGAGGAGGGCCAGCTCGCCTTCCTTGCTCTTCGGATCGATGGCGCGGCTGCCCGCATACAGGCGCGACACGCTCGCCTCGCTCACGCCGAGGATGCGCGCGAGCGCGGCGCTCGAAAGGGCGAGCAGCCCGGCGGCGCGCAGGACGGCCTTGGTGAGGACGGTCTCCGGCGCGGGCGCCGGGTGGGCGGCGGGGCGGCTGGCACGCGTCATGGCAAATGAAAGAATACGCCATTATTCTTTCATCTGCCAGTCGAGCAGGACGAGGTTGGCCCGCGCCTTCTCCAGCTTCGGGTCGAGCGCGAGCGCGGTGCTGATCTCGCGCCACGCGTGCCGCTTCCTTCCCGACTCGTAGTACGCGTAGCCGAGATTGTTGTGCGCGCGGGCGTTCCAGGGCGCCGAGCGCACCGCCGCCTCCCACAGCGCGATCTCGCTCAGGTAGTCGAACTGGCGCCAGACGCTGGCGGCGGCGAATGCGATGCAGAGAACGGCGGCGCCCGCGCGCAGGGATCGCGCCGCAATGCCGGCGTGCGCGAGCTGTGCAGACACTGCAAAGAAGAGGCCCCAGCCCGCGAGGTACAGCTGGCGATCGTTCGCCACGTCGAGGCGCGGCACGATCGAGTTCGTCGGCGCGAGCTGCAGGAAGAACCACAGGATGCCGAACGCGAGCCAGGGGCGGCGACGCAGGTTTGACGCTCCAATCAACAATAGTGTGATGAACAGGGTCAGCTGGAAAAGCAGGGCGGGCGTCCAGTCGGTCAGCGTCGGCAGCGCGGGGTCGATGTTGAGGTTGTGAAGCGCCAGGAGATGCCAGACCAGGTACGCGACGCCGCCGATCTGGGTGAGCAGGTTGTCGAGCAGGCCGCGCTCGCCGAAGCCATAGGCGACCAGATCGAAGTAGCGCTTGTTGAAGAGCAGGACGGCGGCGCCCGCGAGGAGGATGAGCCAATGCGCCGCCTGCCGGCGCACGACGGTGCGCCAGGGCGTGGCGCGGCAGATCTCCACCAAGAGGAGCGCGGCAGGCAGGGTCACCGCCGTTTCGCGCGTCGCGAGCGCCAGGACGAAGAGGAGCGCCGAGACCGGCCAGGGGCGCTCTGCGAGGTAGGCGAGCAGCGCGGCGAGGTAGAAGGTCGCCATCAGCGAGGAAGAGCGGCCGCTGATGTAGGTCACCGCCTCGGTCTGCATCGGATGCAGCGCGAAGAGGAGCGCGGCGACGAACGCGACCGCCTCGGAATTAGTGCCCTGACCCCGAATTCGCTTGCCGACGTGGAAGAGGAGGACGGCGTTCAGCGCGTGGAGCGCGACGTTGACGAGGTGGAAGCCGAGCGGGTCGGGGCTGAGGGTCCAGTTGAGGGTGTAGCTCGCCTTGAGCAAGGCGCGCACCCCGGCGCCCGCGCGCTCGAAGAGGGCCGCCCACGAATGCACGGTGGGGTAGTTGACGATGACGTTGTAGTCGTCGAACTGGAACGGCCCGGCGAGCGACGGCAGGTAGGCGACGACTGTGAGAGCCGCGAGCAGCGCGGCACGCTTCACAGGGGTGGGTTCAGCTCGAACGCCCGGTCAAGCAGCCCGGCGGCATTCCACCAGCGGTCGCGCGCGTTGAGGAGCACCAGCACGACGCGCACGCCATTGCGCTCGGCGATGGCGACAAGGCAGTTGCCGGCGCGGCCGGTGGTGCCGGTCTTCACGCCGATCACGCCTTCGTAGCGGCCGATCAGCGCGTTGGTGGTGGTGAGGTAGAACCGGCGCTGGCCGTTGAGGGTCCGGATCGACAGGCTCGCCGTTCGCGCCAGCCGCGCGAACTCGGGGTTCTGCATCACGATCTCGGCGAGCAGCGCGAGGTCGCTCGCGCTCGAGTACTGCCCGGGCCGGTCGTGGCCGCAGGGATCGACGAACTGCGTGTCGCGCAGGCCGAGCGCGGCGGCGCGCTGGTTCATGCGCGCGACGAAGGTGACGCCGCCATGGTCGGCGAGCGCCCGGCAAGCATCGTTGGCCGAGCGAATGACCATGGCTGCCAGCAGGTCGCGCACGCGGAACTGGTCGCCGGCCTTGAGGCCGATATGGCTGCCGGACTCGCGCGACGCGGCGCGACTCACCGTGACGACGTCGTCCAGGCGGCCCCCCTCGAGCGTGACGAGCGCCGTCATCATCTTGGTCAGGCTGGCGGGCGAGAGATGCGCCTGCGCATTGGCGGCCCAGACCACCCGGCCGTCGCGCTTCACCAGGTATGCCGCGGCGACCTGGGGAAAAGGATCCTCGACCGCGAGCGCCTGGCCCGCGGCGAGGAGCCCAACGATGAAAGCTAGCGTCCGAATAGGCCTTTGAGCTTGTTGATGCCCTGCGACACGCCCTGCTGGATGGCGGCCTTCGGGTCGGCGACCGCGGATGCGGGGGTCATGGGCTGCTCGACGCTCGCATTCGCCAGGTAGCTCGAGCAGAAATTGCTGTACTTGTCCTTGACCTGCGAGGTGTAGCTGCGGCCCGCGCAGTGCGCCTGCGCGATCGTCTTCGCCTGCGCCGGGCAGAACTTGCCGAGGTAGGCGAGGTTCTCGCTCTTCTCGGCCTGCGGGCACTGCGCGGCGATCAGCTCCTGGCGCGAGACCTTGCAGCTCTCGGCGGCTTTCTCGTCGCCGTTCGCCTGCAGGAAGCCTTCCATCGTCTGGTAGCGCTTGCAGAACTGCGCGTGGCTCGCGGTGCAGGCCGTCGCGGCGCGCTTGGTCTGCTCGTTCTTGAGCTGCAGCTCGCAGATGCCGGCCGCCCGGTCGCACTGGCCATACACCCCGAGCAAGCCGAGGTTCATCGTCTCGACCGCCTTCTTGCAGTTCTCGATCTCGCGGTCCTGGCCGGCCGCGATCTGCGCGTTCACCTCGGCCGACTGGCGCTGCGCGGCGGCGACCTTGGCTTCGCGCTCCTGCTTCGCCTGCTGGGCGTCGCAGGTGCCGATCTTGCGGCCGTTCATCGTCATCGTCATGTCGCCGCGCGAGGAGGTCATCTTCATCGTGCCCTTGTACTCGGTGTGCGCGGCGTTGTAGGTGGTGTCGAGGACGGCGTCGCCTTCCGGACAGCTCATCTCCATGTGCACGCTGTTGCCCGACTGCTTGAAGTCCTTGACCTTGCACTTGTCGTTGCCGCGGGTCATCGCCTTCTTCTGGTCGCCCTTCTCGGTGCAGACCTGGGTCTTCTGCGCGCCCATGCCCGGCGGCATGCCGGCCATGTTCATCTGCGTGCTCACTTCCCAAAGCTCGTCGCTGCCCGCCGCCATGGCCGAGCCGATGCCGGCGCATGCGATGGCCACGCAGGCGCCACGAAGAATGCGAGTCATTGGACAACCCCCTTTTTGGTTGAGCCCCGCGGCAATTATGACTTAGGCTCGCGCCATGTTGGATGTGCTGATTCGCGGAGCCCGCGTCTATGACGGCAGCGGCGGAGCGTCTTTCGTCGCCGATGTCGGCGTCAAGGGCGGCTGCATCGTCCAGCCGGCGGGTGAAACGGCCAGGCGCACGTTCGATGCCGGCGGGCTCGCACTAATGCCCGGAATGGTCGACGTTCATACCCATTACGATGCGCAAGTCACCTGGGATCCGGCCTTGTCGCCGTCGGTGGCGCTCGGCGTGACGAGCGTCGTGATGGGCAATTGCGGCTTCGGCATCGCGCCTTGCCCGGTGCCTTTGCGCGAGACGCTGCTGCGCAATCTATCGGTCGTCGAAGGCATGGACGTCGAGGCGCTCCTCGCCGGCACGCGCTGGGATTTCGAGACCTTTCCGCAATACCTGGATCTGCTCGAGCGCCAGCCGCTGCAGGCGAACGTGGCGGTGCTCGCGCAGCACTCGACCATTCGCAGCGCCGTGATGGGCGAGGAGGCCTCCGAGCGCCGTGTCCCCTCGGACGCTCAGTTGATGGAAATGCAAAGGCTGGTGCGCGAAGCGATGCAGGCGGGTGCCTGCGGATTCGCCTCGTCCTTTTCGCCCAACCACAGCGGCTGGGGCGGGCGGCCGATGCCCTCGACGCTGGCGAGCAACGAAGAGCTGATGGCGCTGGCGAGCGTGCTCAAGGAGAAGGGCAAGGGCATCTTCGTCATGGCGACCGGCGCGCGCGGCACGCCGGAGCTCATGGAGTCGATCGCGGCGCAGACCGGCCGGCCGGCGTTCATCGTCACGGTACTGGCCATGTACAACCGCGCACAGCCCGAGCGCGCGCTGCAGATGTACGAGAAGTGCGCGCAGGCGCTCGAGCGCGGCCACGAGGTATACATCCACGCCAACTGCCAGCCGCTGTCGTTCGATTTCACGCTGCGGGAGCCTTACCTGCTTTATGCGCACGATGCGTTCGATCGCGTGCGCGCGGCTTCGCCCGAGGAAAAGCGATCGATTTACGCGAGCGAGGCGTTCAGGAAGCGACTGCGCTACAACTTCGCGCATCCGGGGCAGGGCATCCTCTTCTACGGCGACTGGAGCCAGGTGGAGCGCGACGGCGTGCCGGTGACGGCGCTCGCCGGGCGCGAAGGCAAGGAGCCGCTCGACTACGTGTTCGACCTCCCGCTCGACGTGCAGCTCGTCGCCAAGCTTTACCAGAACGACGATGCCGGGGTGGCGCCGCTGCTCAAGCATCCCGCCGGCGTGATCGCGCTTTCCGATGCCGGCGCGCATCTCATCTATTTCTGCGATGCCGGCTACGGCTTGCACTTCCTTTCGCACTGGGTGCGCGAGCTCGGCGCATTTTCGCTGGAGGAGGCGGTGCGCCGGTTGACGAGCGATCCGGCGCGCAAGTACCGGATACCGGGACGCGGTCTCATTTCGCCCGGCTACCGCGCCGATCTCGTGCTCTTCGATCCGGCGCAGGCCGGCGTGTCGAAGTTAAAGAAGGTGAAGGATCTGCCCGGCGGAGGCTCGCGCATGCTGCGCGACCCGCTCGGCGTGCACGGCGTATTTGTGAATGGTGTTCAGGTCTTCGACGGCCGGCACTACACGGCGCTAAACTCCCGGCCGGGAGAAGTGCTACGGGAGTTCCGCTAAAGAGAACCTGCGTCGTCGCGCTCGCGCTGGGCGCCGCGCTGGCCGCTTTGACTTCCTGTGCTCTGGATGCCACCCAACGGCGCGAAGGCCCGGCCGAAATCCGCCTCGCTCCGCACACGCGCCTGAAGCTCGTGCAAAGCCTCATCTTTCTGCCGCCGGCGGAGGGCGTGAAGCTGATGCATCTGCTCGGCGAGCGCCCGGGCGCCGAGGTGCTCGGCGTGGTGGTCTCGCACGCCGACACGCCAACCCCGCGCGTGCTGATCCTCTTCGCCAACGAGCGCGACGCGCGCGGCGTGCCGCGCATCGAGCCGGTCGGCTGGGACGAAGCGCCGGCGGCGCGCTCCTTCATCGAGGAGCTGCTGCTCGCGCAGAGAAATGGGGACAGACCCCCATTTCCGTAAGGCGTGAAGCGCCCGCGACGGTTTCGCGGGCCGAATTCCTCAACCTCTACCTTGCGGTCTTCCTGCCGATGTTCATGGCGGCGGTGGACCAGACGCTGCTCGCCACCGCGACGCCGGTGATCACGCGCGAGCTCGGCGGGCTGGCCGAGAGCGCCTGGATCGCCGTCGGCTACCTGCTCGCCGCGGTCGTCACCGTGCCGCTGTACGGCCA
>DATDCR010000474.1:0-6132 GCA_036524215.1 Burkholderiales bacterium | reverse complement strand
AGGTGGAGAGCGTGCGCGTCGACCAGACGGTCCTCGGCCGGCTCCTCGGCTACGGCGATGTCAGCGTCGTCGGCACCGGTTCTTCGCTCGAGCCGCTGCGCGCCATCTCGCAGCCGCTCGAGCTGCGCCGCAGGCTCGGCGAGCTCTCGCAGGCGAAGGCGAGCTAGGGCAGCCGTTCGTCTCGCCTTGGACCCCGCCCGTCCAGCGCGTCGTGCAAGGAATTGTGCGGCGGGAAAAACGCCACATGCCGGGCGAGGGCGCCGCGGCTAGGGTGTGGACATCGAGATAAGAGAAACAAGACGCCGATGTTCGAGAACAACAACAACGAGGAGACCATCCGCTGGCCGGCCAACCTGGATCGCGCGGCGATCCTCGAGCGCCTGGCGCGGGTGAGCGAGCTCGCGTCGCAGGCGGGGCTGACGGCAATCGCCGCGCGCTTCGCCGGCGTGCGCAACATGCCCACCGGGGAAATCGCCACCAACGTGGTCGGCGCGCTCACGGAGCTCGTCAGCGTGGCCGAGGCTGAACGGCCGAAGTACGAGGAGATCACGCGCCAGCTCGAGATGGTTGCCTTGAACCTGCGCAACCTGAAGTAGCACCGGAAGACTAATTCGGGGTCAGGGCACTATCTCGCCCTGCCGGCTCAGAACGTATAGCCGGCGGTGAAGCCGCCACCCCAGTCGGGGCTGCCCTTGGCGAGCCCCTTCAGGAAGTAGGTCTGAGCCCTCCAGTGCGCATCGATGCGATGGCTCCAGAACGCGGTCAGCTCGCGCACGGGAAACGCGGTGGGCGAGACGCGCTGGCGCGCATCGAGCGAGAGCCCGAGGTTGTCGTTGCGATCGAGGCGATAGCTCGCGCCGGCATTCGCGTACCAGACGCTGTCGAGATGGATGAACTCGGTGCTGCCGAGCTTGCTGCGCCCGACGCCGCCGAACACGGTGACCTTATCGAAGGTCTTGTCCACGTCGACCTGCAGCGAATAGTCGTTGGCGCCGGTGCCGAGGCCTTCGTCGGCATTCGCCGTCGCCCACTTCACTTTGCCGGTGACGTCGATGCCGAGCTCTGCATCTTCGTCATACCAGGCGCTGTAAGTCGCCGAGGTGACGAGGTCGCCGAGGCCGTGCGTCGTCGCTTCCGCCCCGCGCCGTCCGCCGCGTCCGCGCGGATTGGTGTTCGCCACCTGGCCGACGCCCGGGATCACGCTCGCGCCGCCGGAGATGAAGAGGTAGGGAATGCTCGCCTTGAAGCTCCAGCGCTCGGTGTCGTAGCGCGCGAAGAACGGAATCGACGTGATGCGCGTCGTCGTGCCCGTGCCGTACTTGCCCGAGGTGAAGCCGATGCCGCTGCCGAGCGTGAGGCTCGCGTCCTGGGCGAGCGACGAAGTGGAAGCAAACGCAATGACGAGCGCGGCGAAGGTTGATCGCATGGGTCTTTTCTTCTTGGGAGGAGGACGACGGCCGCTATGGTACGCCCGGCTGCCGGCGGCGCGGCAGCCGGGACTTGCTGCAGCCTACCGGCCCGGACGCTCCGGCTTCTCCGGCCGTTCCGGTTTCTCGGGGCGCTCCGCACGCTCGACGCGTTCGGCGCGGGCCGTGCGCGCGGCGTGCTCGGGCCGCTTCGTCGCATCGTGCGCGGCGGTTGCCTTGGGCGAGCGCACGAGGTCGCCGACCTTGTAGCCGAGCGAGTTGGCGATCTGGCCCCAGCCCTGGCCGGCGGCGCGCATCGTGAGCACGCCGTTCGTGCCGGTGAGGGCGCTCGAGAGCGTGAGCGTCGAGTCCTTCGCCATCATCTTCTCGGCGAGCGAGAGCGCGATGTTGATCTCGCCGTTGCCCATCTTGCCGGTGGGCGGCGTGAAGGTCGTCTTCGTGCCGTCCTTCGCCGTCAGCGTGACTTCCTTGCCGTTGCGCAGGCCGTCGACGAGCGAGGTCGAGTTGGCGCTCGAGCCGGCGAGCGTCGTGTACTTGGAGACGAGCCCGCTCGTCGACATGTTGGCCTGAGTGGTGGCGCTCTTGTCGTCGGCGCTCGCCGTGGTGGTGGTCGTCGTCGTGGTAGTGGTCTGCGCGAACGCGGCGAGCGGCATCGCCACGCCCATCGCGAGGAGCGCCGCGGTGCAGGCGCTGTACATGCGGTTCTTCATGCTGACTCCGTTGGGGGTTAGGGGTGCGTCCATTAAACGCCGCGCCGCTTGCACGGTGATGACAGAGTGTTTCAAGGTGTTACGCGCGCCGGCGCGATTCGTGAGATAGGTCTCATCGGACTATCTTCTCGGCGATAATCCGCGCCTTTCGGGGGAGGCGATGAGGCTCGGTTTTTTCACCATGCCGCTGCATCCGCGGCGCCGCGATCCGGCGCTGACGCTGCAGGAAGACCGCGAGGCATTCATCCTCGCCGACCGGCTCGGCTTCCATGACGCCTTCGTCGGCGAGCACCTCACCGACCCCGAAGAGAACGTCACCAACAGCTTCATCTTCCTCGCCTCGGTGCTCGCCGAGACGAAGACCATCAAGCTCGGCACCGGCACCTCGAACCTCTCGCACACGCATCCCACGCTCGTCGCCGCGCACGCCGCGATGTTCGATCACCTCGCGCGCGGGCGCTTCATCTTCGGCATCAGCCCGGGCACGCTCGCCTCGGATGCCGAGGCGCTCGGCATGGATCTCTCGATGCAGGAGCGCAACCAGCGCTTCGCCGAGGCGATCGACGTGATCCTCGCCATCTGGGAGCGCGACCCGCCCTACGACATCGACTTCCCGGACAACCGCTTCAAGGTCTCCACCGCGCGCACGCAGGTGCCCGAGGTCGGGCGCGGCGCGATGTACAAGCCCTACCAGAAGCCGCGGCCGGAGATCGTCGGCACCGTCGTCGCGCCGCATTCGAAGGGCGTGATCGCGATGGGCGAGCGCGACTTCCATCCGATGTCGGCCAACTTCCTCCTGCCGCACTGGCTGCCTTCGCACTGGGCGAACTACTGCGAAGGCAAGCGCAAGGCGGGGCAAAAAGCCGATCCCAACGACTGGAGAGTGGCGAGGACCATCTTCGTCGCCGATGACGAGCGCACCGCGCAGCGCTACGCGCGCGAAGATCCTTCGAGCCCTTATCGCTACTACTGGGACAAGCTGCGCGCCAACATGATGAGAGCCAAGCGCCACGTGATCTTTAAGAAATCCGAGGGGGAAGAAGACAGTGCGGTCACCCTCGAGCGCCTGCTCGACGAGCTCGTCATCTGCGGCACGCCCGACAAGGTCGCGGACGAGATCCTGAAGCTGCGGGAAACCGCGGGTCCCTTCGGCGAGATCGTCTATGCCGGCATGGACTGGGCCGACCCCAAGCTCGCGCGCCGCTCGATGGAGTTGATGGCGACCAAGGTCATGCCCCTGGTCAATTCGGGGTCAGGGCACTAATTCCGGGACGGAGCCCTAACTATTTCGGGGACGGAGCCCTAACTGCGCACGACGAGATCAAAGACACCCAGACCGCTGGGCCATCGAGACGGCGATGGCGCCAACGCAAGCTGGCGCAATTCGCGTCGCGCACCAAAGACCTGAGAGCAAACGGTTGAGTTAGGGCTCCGTCCCCGAATCAATTAGTGCCCTGACCCCGAATTACTTCTTGTCGCGCGGGACGCGGCCCATCAGGTAGAACTCGTCGTTCGGCCGCATGCTCGTCATGTTGGCGAGGCGGTTGGAGAGGGCGAAGAAGGCGGCGATGGCGCCGATGTCCCAGGCCTCGTCGCGCGTGAAGCCGGCTCTGTCGAGCGCCTGGTAGTCGGCTTCGCTCACCTCGTACGCCGCGAGCGCGACCTTCATGGCGAAGTCGAGCATGGCGCGCTGCTTCGGCGTGATGTCCGCCTTGCGATAGTTCGTCGCCACCTGGTCGGCGATCAGCGGATTCTTCGCGCGGATGCGCAGGATCGCGCCGTGCGCGACGACGCAGTACTGGCACTGGTTCGCGCCGGAGGTGGCGACGACGATCATCTCGCGGTCGGCCTTCGACAGGCCGCCTTCCTTCTCCATCAGCGCATCGTGGTAGGCGAAGAAGGCGCGGAACTCGTCGGGGCGATGCGCGAGCGCGAGGAACACGTTCGGCACGAAGCCGGATTTCTCCTGCACCCCGAGGATGCGTTGCCGGATGTCCTCCGGCAGGTCCTTCAGCTCCGGGACGGGAAAGCGGCTGATCGCGGCGCCCATGCGTCAGTCCTTGCGCGTGGAGCGTGCGGCTTCGCGGGCTTCATTGGCCGAATCGCGCGCATCGTCGGCAGAGCGCGCGGCGCGCGCGCTGCTCGCGCGCGCTTCCTCGGCTGCCGTGCGCGCCTGCTCGGCGAAGATGCGCGACTCCTCGGCGGCGCGACGCAGGGTCTCGAACTCCTGGCGGATCTTCTCGGCCACCCCGCGCAGCTTCTCCGCGGTCTGGCGGTCGCTCTCGTGGCCGATGCGCGCGAGCTCCGCGCTGACGCGTTCCTCTTCGGCGCGGCTGCGTGCCTCCTCGGCGCGCTCGCGTTCGCCCTCGGTCGACTTGGGTGCGGTCATCGGGATTGCCTGCCCGCAAGCATACTCCCTGCCTAGCGTAGCGAGCGGTATAGAAAGGGCAGGCTGACATCCATGCGGTAGTCGACATCCGAATGGTCGTCGTCGAACTCCTCGTAGACGTGATCGATGCCGGCGGCGGCGAGCCGCGCCGACAGGATTCGCGTGCCGTAGTGGATGTGGAACTGGTCACGCCAGCCGCAATCGATGTAGATGCCGCGAAGCGACCTGAGATTCTGCCTGTACCTGGAAACCAGGTGGATCGGATCGTGCCGCTGCCAGTTCTTCCAGCGCCCGGGAACCGGCTCGCCGGTCTCCAGGTTGAACGGCACGCGAAAGCCGAGCGGCGCCTTTGGATCGGGATCGTAGGTCGCCGCCATGCAGAGGTTCATGATGCAGTGGCCTTCCTTGCCCGAGAGCTTCTCGCGCTTCCACACTTCATCCAGGAAGCGGCGGATGCGGCCGTCGTCGCGCCCGCTCGCGAGGAGGCGTGATCTCGAGGCAGCCAGAGCGTCGTAGCGCCCCGGCTTGCGGTGCGGCAGGCGGTACTTGGCGAGCTCGTTCAGCGTGTTCGGCCAGTCGTGCCAGTAGACGAAGTCGAAGCAGGCGTCGCCCGAATGGTTGGCGATCGCGCCCCAGTATCTTGCGTACTTCATGCCGTGGAGGATGGCGCCGTAGCCGCCGGACGATTTGCCGAAGCAGCCGCGGTGCTCGCGGCTCGCCAGCGTGCGGAACTCGCGATCGACGAACGGGATGATCTCGCGCGTCAGGTAATCGGCGTAATTGCCGATGGCGGAAGAGTTGACGTACTGGTTGCCGCCGAGCGCCGTGTAGCAGTCCGGCAGGACGATGATCGCGGGTCCCATCCGGCCCTCGCGCATGAGCCGGGCGGCGCGCTCGGGCACGTTGTCGCCGAAGGGCTTCCAGTTCGCGTGCGCGAGTCCCGAGCCGGTGAAGCCGACGAGGTCGTAGAGCACCGGGAAGCGCCGCAGGCGCGAGCGTTCATCGTCGTACGCCGGCGGCAGCCACACGCCGAGCTTGCGCACGTGCGGATCGCCGAGCGGATTGTCTTTCAGGATCTCGGAGCGATGCTCCAACACGACCAGCCTGCCGGCTGGTCCTTTCGGACGTTTGAGGGCCATGGGGAACGCATTGTGCTGCAACGAAGGCAGTCGTCAAACAGCCGGAGGTTTTCATGCTGAGCTGGACCCTTGCGTTCTTCCTGCTCGCCATCGTGGCGGCGGTGCTCGGCTTCGTCGGCATCGCGGCCGAGATGCAGTACATCGCCTGGATCGTCTTCCTCCTCTTCCTCGTCGCCTTCGTCGTCTCTGTGGTGCGCGGTTCCAGCCGTCCCTGGCGGTAAAGAGAAGCTCCGCTCGAACTGACGGTCCACTGTCGCGCGTTCAAATGGTGGACGCGCGGATAACGCGCGCGCAGGATGCGCGGTACGCAATCCATCCCAGGAGGGTGAGATGGTTGTGGATCTGCTGTGGATCGCCGCGGCGGCCCTGTGCCTTGGTTTCCTCGCGTACGGCGCGTTTCTCTGTGCCTGGCTGCGCTTCAGCGAACAGCGCTCCGAAAGCGGAACTGTAGCGCAAGCGGAAGAGCA
>DATDCR010000473.1:0-20710 GCA_036524215.1 Burkholderiales bacterium | reverse complement strand
GAAGTCCTGCGGCACATGACGCGGCACGTCGCCGATGGGACGCAAGAGGCAGGCGCGCCGCTGCCGCGCGCGCTCTACGACAAGATGATCGCCGCCAAGAACTTCCAGAGCGGCCTGGCGATGGTGCGCCAGCTCGAGTTCGCGCTGTTCGACATGCACCTGCACTTCGACTTCGATCCCGCCTCGGGCCGCAGCGCGCTCGAGCTGCTGGAGGAGGTGCGGGCCACGGTCGCGGTGCTGCGCCCGCCGGCCTACAACCGCTTTCCGAACAACTTCTCCCACATCTTCGCGGGCGGATACGCCGCCGGCTACTACAGCTACAAATGGGCCGAAGTGCTGTCGGCGGACGCCTATAGCGCCTTCGAGGAAGTTGGAAAAATGAGTGGCGTCCTCGATCCACGTACCGGCGAGCGCTTCCGCGAGGAGATCCTCGCCGTGGGCGGCAGCCGGCCGGCGGCGGAATCGTTCCGCGCTTTCCGCGGCCGCGACCCGAGCGTCGAGGCGCTGTTGCGGCACAACGGCATGACCGAGGGAATGACCGCGGCCTAGTGCGGCTCGCCTCCTGGAACGTCAACTCGCTGCGCGTTCGCCTCGACCACCTGCTCGACTGGCTGGCGAACGTGCAACCGGACGTCGCGTGCCTGCAGGAGACGAAGACCGAGGACGCGAATTTCCCTGTCGCCGAATTACGCAACGCGGGCTATCACGCGGCTTTCTGCGGACAACGCGCGTACAACGGGGTGGCGATTCTCTCAAGAAGTGAAATTCAGGATGTGGCGCACGGCATTCCGGGCTTTGCCGACCAGCTGAAGCGCTGCATCGCCGCCACGGTCGACGGCGTGCGCGTCGTTTGCCTTTACGCGCCGAACGGCGAAGCGCCGGGAACGGACAAGTACGCCTATAAGCTGCGCTGGTACGAAGCGCTCACCGGCTGGATGACGCAAGCCCTGCAGCACACGCCGAATCTTGCGCTGCTCGGTGACATGAACGTGGCGCCCGAGGATCGCGATGTGCACGACCCGAAGCGCTGGGCCGGCAAGATCCACGTCTCCGAGCCCGAGCGCGAAGCCTTGCGCCGCCTGATGGCGGTCGGCTTCGCCGATGCGTTCCGGCTCTTTTCACAGCCGGAAAGGGTTTTTTCCTGGTGGGACTACCGGCTCAATGCTTTTCAGCGCGGCTGGGGGCTGCGCATCGACCTCGCGTTGCTCGCGCCCGCGGTGGCGAAGCGCTGCACGGCCTGCACCATCGATCTCGCGCCGCGCAGGCGCGAGCGCCCTTCCGATCACGCGCCGGTGATCGTCGACTTGAACTGAGGCATCACCTCGCGCGCGAAGAGCGTCATCGAGCGCTCGACGAGCGCCGGCTCCAGCGCGCCGAAGTTATGCATCGTGGCGACATGCCGGATCCCCATCCCATGCAGGCGCCGCATCTTGTCGGCGACGGTTTGCACGGAGCCAAAGAGGCAGATGCCGTTGGCGATGATGTCTTCGTAGAGATGCTTCTTCGCATAGAGCCGCGTATCGACGTACAGGTCGTACGCCGCTTTGGCTTGCGCTTTCGCTTCAGCATCGCTCTGCGCCACGTACGTGTGCAACGTGAAGACATGGTCGTCGTCGTCCGCAGGCATACCCGCCTCCGAGCGTCCGCGGCGGAACTCGCCGAGCATGGCGCCGATATCGCCGAAATCCTTGCATGACGCGTACGGCACGGTGAAGACGCGGTGACCCTGCTTGCCGACGTGGTACGCGCCATCGCGGGCGAGGATCGCCACATAGATCGGCGGCACGCGGCCTTCATGCGGCAGCACGTTGAGCGCCGCCTTCTCGGTGCCCGAGAACCTGCCCCGGTACGAGACCACCTCGCCGCCCAGCAGGCGCTGCACGATGTCGAGGTTCTCGTTGAACCGCTCGCGCTTGTCCTTGGGGTCCTGGCCATAGCCGACGAACTCGTGCGCGAGATAGCCGGAGCCGACGCCGAGCACGAGGCGTCCGCCGCTCATCATGTCGAGCATCGCGTAGCTCTCCGCGATGCGCCGCGGGTCGTGGAAGGTGAGGATCGAGATCGCCGTGCCGAGGCGGATGCGGCGCGTGCGTTGCGCGAGCGCCGAGAGCATGACCGCCGGGTCGGGAACCACGCCGTATTCGTGGAAATGGTGCTCGGCGCAGAAAAACGTGTCGTAGCCGAGACCTTCGGCCAGCTCGCACTGCCGGATCACCTGCTGGTAGAGCTGCGGCACCGTCCGCGCGAGGCGCGGATGGTGGTCGTTCACCGAGAAAATCGAGAAGCGCAGGCTAGTCGATAAGCTGATACGCGGGCAGTGTCAGGAATTCTACGTACTTGTCGTCCGTCGTGATGCGCTCGAAGAGCTTCGCACCCTCGTCGTATTTGCCGTCCGTATAGGCAGCCTTGACCTTGGCGAGCTCCTCGGCGAGGAGCTGCTTGAAGAGTCCTGCGGTCACCTTCCGGCCGTCGTCCAGCACGCCCTTCGGCGAGCGCATCCACTGCCAGATCTGCGAGCGCGAGATCTCTGCGGTCGCCGCATCCTCCATCAGGTTGAACACCGGCACGCAGCCATTGCCCGCGAGCCAGGAGCCGAGGTACTGGATGCCGACCGAAATGTTGTTGCGCAGGCCGGCTTCGCTGATCGGTTTCTCGGGCTGGAAATCGAGCAGATCCTTCGCCGTGACCTTCACGTCCGGACGCTGTCGCTCGTACTGGTTCGGTTGCGGCATGTGCTCATCGAACACCTGCTTCGCTACCGGCACGAGCCCGGGGTGGGCCACCCAGGTGCCGTCGCAGCCGTCGGTCACCTCGCGCAGCTTGTCCTGCCGCACCTTCTCGAGCGCCGCCTCGTTCGCCGCCGGATCGTTCTTGATCGGAATTTGTGCCGCCATCCCGCCCATGGCCGGGGCGCCACGCCGATGGCAGGTCTTCACCAGCAGCAGCGCGTAAGCGCGCATGAAAGGCGCCACCATGGTCACCTGGCTGCGGTCGGCGAGGCAGAAGTTCTTGTTGGCGCGGAATTTCTTGATGCACGAGAAGATGTAGTCCCAGCGGCCGATGTTGAGGCCGGCCGAGTGCTCGCGCAGCTCGTACAGGATCTCGTCCATCTCGAACGCCGCGACCACCGTCTCGATCAGCGCCGTCGCGCGGATCGTGCCGCGCGGGATGCCGAGCTCGTTCTGGGCGTAGACGAAGATGTCGTTCCAGAGGCGCGCTTCCAGGTGCGACTCCATCTTCGGCAAGTAGAAATACGGTCCCGAGCCGCGCTTCAGGAGCTCGGCGGCGTTGTGGAAGAAGAAAAGCGCGAAATCGAAGATGCTGCCCGAGACGGCTTTGCCATCGACGCGCACATGCTTCTCATCGAGGTGCCAGCCGCGCGGCCTCGGGATGAGGACGGCGGTCTTGTCCTTCAAGGCGTAGTGCTTGCCGCCTTGTTCGAAGCTGATCGTGCGGCGCACAGCGTCGCGCAGGTTCACCTGCCCATCGAGCATGTTGTGCCAGGTCGGGCAGTTGGCATCCTCGAAGTCCGCCATGAAGGTCGACGCGCCGGAGTTGAGCGCGTTGATGACCATCTTGCGATCCGTGGGTCCCGTGATCTCGACCCGCCGGTCGAGCATGTCCTTCGGCTGTGCCGCGATCTTCCACTCGCGCTCGCGCACCCCGCGCGTCTCGGCGAGGAAGTCGGGCAAGCCGCCGCCATCGAATTCCTTCTGCCGCGCCGCTCTCCGAGCCAGCAGCTCCTGGCGGCGCGGCTCGAATTCCCGGTGCAGCTTGGCGAGGAAGTCGAGCGCTTCGGAGCTCAGGATTTCTGCAAACGGGGCCGTGACCCGCCCGGTGACCTCCACGTTTCGCGCTCTGGGGGCAGAGATAGGCATCGGACCATTGTATGAACCGAAATATCGCACCGCAACATGAAACATAGATCCGTTCGGAGTACGCTTGCTTTTCTCATCACGCAGTCCAGCATTTCACATCGTGGAATCCACCATGGCCTACAACATCCTGATCTTTGGCGCTTCCTACGGGTCCTTGCTCGCCACCAAGCTGTTGCTGGCAGGGCATAGCGTGAAGCTCGTATGCACGCCGGCAGAAGTAGATCTCATCAACAAGGAAGGCACGCGGGTGCGCCTGCCGGTCAAGGGACGTGACGGCCTGGTCGAGGTCGACTCGCGCAAGCTGCCCGGGAAACTCTCCGCCGACGTTCCAACCGCCATCAAGCTCGCCGGTTACGACCTCGTCGTCCTCGGCATGCAGGAGCCGCAATATCGCTCGCCGGGCGTACGCGAACTGCTCGACGCGGTCGGGAAAGCAAAGCTGCCCTGCATGTCCATCATGAACATGCCACCGCTGCCCTACTTGGCGCGCATTCCCGGCGTGAAGACCGACGCCCTGAAGGGCTGCTACACGGACGCCTCGGCGTGGGCGAACTGCGACCCGAGCTTCATGACGCTGTGCAGCCCGGACCCGCAAGCATTCCGGCCGCCGGAAGAAAAGCTCAACGTGCTGCAGGTGCGCCTGCCTACCAACTTCAAGTCGGCGCGCTTCGCCTCCGACCAGCACACCGCCATCCTGCGCAGGCTGGAAGCGGACATCGAAGCTTCGCGCTTCGATGGCATCGAGCTGCCGGTCAAGCTGAAAGTGCACGAGTCGGTGTTCGTGCCGCTCGCCAAGTGGGCCATGCTGATCGCCGGGAACTATCGCTGCGTGACGAAGGATGGCATCCGGCCGATCAAGGAAGCGGTGCACGGCGACTTGCAGGCGTCGCGCGACATGTACAACTGGGTGGTGAAGCTGTGCGTTTCTCTCGGCGCGAATGAGAAGGACCTGGTGCCGTTCGAGAAGTACGCCGCCGCGGCGCAGAGCCTCGGCAGCCCTTCTTCGGCGGCACGCGCGCTCGACGCCGGTGCGCCGAACATCGAGCGCGTCGATCGGCTGGTCCAGGCCATCGCTGCGCAGAAGGGCATGCGCTCGCCCGTGCTCGATGAAGTAGTGCGGCTGGTGGACGCCAAGCTGGCGTCGAACCGCGCCAAGGCGACCGACGCCGGCGTCAAGGCGCAAGCCGCGAAGAAGACCGCCTAGGAGGCTGCGGGCTCCGGCCCGGACTTCTCGCGCTCGGCTTCGTCCTCGATGCCGAGCTCGGCGATCTTGCGCGTAATGGTGTTGCGGCCCATGCCGAGCAGGTTCGCGGCTTCGATACGCCGTCCCCCGGTACGCTCAAGCGCCTTGCTGATCAGCACGCGCTCGAACTGACGGCCCAGCGCGTCGAGAATGCCCGTGTCGCCGCGAGCCAACCGGCGCTCGGCTTCGTATTCCAGCGCCGACAGCCAATCGGAAGCCGCCGCCGCGCCCTGCTCGCGGAACTCGGCCGGCAGATCGCCGACGTCGACGATCTGGCCGGGCGCCATCACCGTCAGCCAGTGACACAGATTTTCCAGCTGGCGCACGTTGCCCGGGAATGCGAGCCGCGACAGATGCGCGAGGGCGTCTTCGGACAGGCGTTTGGGCTCCACGCCGAGTTGCTTGGCGCTGCCGGCAAGGAAGCTTTTCGCCAGCAGCGGAATGTCCTCGGAGCGCTCCCGCAGGTTGGGCAGCCGCAGGCGGATCACGTTCAGGCGGTGGTAGAGGTCTTCGCGGAACGACCCTTCGCGCACACGCTGCTCCAGGTTCTGATGCGTAGCGGCGATGACGCGCACGTTCACCTTGATTTGCTGGTGCCCGCCCACGCGATAGAAGCTGCCGTCCGAAAGTACGCGTAGCAGGCGCGTCTGCAGCTCGGCCGGCATGTCGCCGATCTCGTCGAGGAAGAGCGTGCCGCCTTCCGCCTGCTCGAAGCGGCCACGCCGCTGCTGCTGGGCGCCCGTGAACGAGCCTCGCTCGTGGCCGAACAGCTCGGACTCGAGCAGATCCTTCGGCATCGCCGCGGTATTGATGGCGATGAAGGGCTTCTGCGAGCGCGCACTGTGCCGGTGCAACGCGCGCGCGACAAGCTCCTTTCCGGTTCCTGATTCCCCCGTGATGAGCACGGTCGCGCTCGACTGCGACAGCCGGCCGATGGCGCGGAAGACTTCCTGCATCGCCGGCGCCTGACCGAGGATCTCGGGCGTCTCGCTCGGCGCTTCCACCGCCTGCGATTCGCGCTGGCTTTCCTCGAGCGCGCGGCGGATGAGCTCGACTGCCTGGTCGATATCGAACGGTTTCGGCAGGTACTCGTAGGCGCCGCCCTGGAACGCGGCGACCGCGGAGTCGAGATCGGAGTATGCGGTCATCACGATGACCGGCACCGCAGGATGGCGTTGCTTCACGGCATTCAGCAGCTCGAGGCCCGAGCGCCCCGGCATGCGGATGTCGGACACCAGCACTTGCGGGGCGCCGCTCGAAAGCGCCTGCAGCGCATCCTGCGCCGACGAAAACGAATCGAAGGCGATGCCCTCGCGGCTTAGCGCCTTCTCGATCACCCAGCGGATGGAGCGGTCGTCGTCGACGATCCAGACCGGTTTCATGTCAGCGGCAGCAGGATCCTGAATATGGTGCGGCCGGGGCGGGATTCGAACTCGATGACGCCCTGGTGGTACTGGACGAACGTCTGCGCGAGCGATAGTCCCAAGCCGGTGCCGCCTTCCCTCCCGGATACGAGCGGATTGAAGATCCGGTCCTGGATCTCTTCCGGTACGCCGGGCCCGTCGTCGACGACTTGCAATTCTAATGCCAGCCTGTGGCGCTGCCGCAGGATGGTCAGCTGCCTCACCGCTCTGGTCTTGAAGGTAATCGTCGTACTGCCAACTTGCGCCGCGTTGCGGGCGATGTTGAGCACCGCCTGGATGAGCTGCTCGCGATCGCCCGTGAGCTCCGGCAGGCTCGGGTCGTAGTCGCGGCGGATCTCGACGCCGTATTCCGCCTTGATCAGGCTGCGCACGCGCTCGAGGACTTCGTGGATGCCGAGCGGCGCGATGTTCGGCGTGCGGTGCGGGGTGAGCATGCGGTCCATCAGCCGCTGCAGGCGGTCGGCTTCCTGGATGATCACCTGCGTGTATTCGCGCAGCTCGGGCTTCTCCAGCTCGCGCTCGAGAAGCTGTGCCGAGCCGCGCAGTCCGCCCAGCGGGTTCTTGATCTCGTGCGCGAGGTTGCGGATCAGCTCGCGATTGGCCTGCTGCTCGGAGACGAGGCGCTCCTCGCGCGCATAGCGCAGCTGCTCCTCGATGGGGCGCAGCTCCGCGAGGAGCGCCAAACCGTGTGCATCGATGCGCGTCATGGTACAGGCGAGCGGCACGCGCTCGCGCCCGGGCCGGCTGTAGGTGACGTGCTGCGCGGAGTAGTCCCAATGCGTGTCGCGCGCCTCCGCGAGCGCGCGCTCGAGCTCGGCGCGCTCGGAGAAAAGGTGCAGGAAGGGCTGGCCGCCCAGGCTCTTCGCGCCCGTGCCCAGCAGGTTTTCCGCCGCGGGATTGGCGTAGCGCACGATGAAGTCCTCATCGAGCGCGACAACTGCGGTGGGAAGGAGCTCGAGTCCGGCGAACTGCTGGCTGTAGGGCGCCACTACCGATCGAGGTTGTTCAGCTCACGCCTCAGCGCTTCGATATTCTTCTGGTGCGTATCGACCGTGTCCTTGAACGGCTGGAGCCGCTCCTCGACGCGCGCGTAGTTTCGCTCTTCGCCGGTGCGGACCGATTCCTGTGCCGCGAGGTCCTGGCGCGCCTTGGCGAGCGCCGCCTGCTCCTGCGCAAGCTCCTTCTCGAGGATTTCGCGCTGGCGCGCTTTGCCATTGGCGCGTTCCGCCGCCGTCTCGCGCGGAAAATCGCTCGGCCGCGTGCGCGCGGCGGCCTTTGGCGCCGGCGCGATGTTGACCTGGCGGGTGACGACCTCGCATTTCTGCTTCTCGGCCTCGCGGCGGTCGTTGGTGTACGTCCAGTGACCATCGGCGCCGCGACACTTGAAGATTTCCGTGACCTGCGCGTGCGCGCCCGGCGCGAGCGCGCCGGCGAGGAGAACAAACGCGAAAGGGCGGATCATCAGATAAGTCTAACAAAACAATGAAAAAGGGGCGGTTGCCCGCCCCTTCCATAACGCATGAACGCCCGTTCGGATTACGAGGCGTAGTACATCTCGAACTCAAGCGGATGCGTCGTCATGCGGAACTTGGTGAGCTCCTCTTCCTTCAGCGTGATGTACGACTGAAGGAAGTCGTCGGAGAACACGCCGCCTCGCGTGAGGAAGGCGTGATCGTCCTGCAGGCAGTCGAGCGCCTGCTCGAGCGACGCGCACACGTTGGGCACCTTCTTCGCCTCTTCCGGGGGCAGGTGATAGAGATCCTTGTCGATCGGATCCCCGGGATGAATCTTGTTCTGCACGCCGTCGAGGCCGGCCATCAGCAGCGCCGCGAATGCCAGGTACGGGTTCGCCGTCGGATCGGGGAAGCGCACTTCGACGCGCCGCCCGTTGGCGCTCGACACGTACGGGATGCGGCAGGCGGCCGAGCGGTTGCGCGCCGAATAGGCAAGGTTGATCGGCGCCTCGAATCCCGGCACCAGGCGTTTGTACGAGTTGGTGCCCGGGTTGGTGATGGCGTTCAGCGCCTTGGCGTGCTTGATGACGCCGCCGATGTAGAACAAGGCGAACTCGGACAGACCGCCGTAGCCGTTGCCCGCGAAGAGGTTCTTGCCGCCCTTCCACACCGACTGGTGCACGTGCATGCCCGAGCCGTTGTCGCCCACCACCGGCTTCGGCATGAAGGTCGCCGTCTTGCCGTACGAGTGCGCGACGTTCCACACGGTGTACTTCAGAATCTGCATCCAGTCGGCGCGCTGCACGAGCGGCGCGAAGCGCGTGCCGATCTCGCACTGCCCGGCGGCCGCGACCTCGTGGTGATGCACCTCCACCTCGACGCCTTGCTGCTCTAGCGCGAGAGACATCGCGTTGCGGATGTCGCCGAGCGTGTCGACCGGCGGAACCGGGAAATAACCGCCCTTCACCGGCGCGCGGTGCCCCATGTTGCCCGACTCGTAGTCGATGCCCGAGGACCACGGCGCCTCCTCGGACTTGATGCGCACCGAGCAGCCCGACATGTCGATGTTCCAGGTGACGCCGTCGAAGATGAAGAACTCGGGCTCGGGACCGAAGTACGACACGTCGCCGAGGCCGGTGGACTTGAGGTAAGTCTCCGCGCGCTTGGCGATGGAGCGCGGATCGCGATCGTACGGCTTGCCATCCATCGGCTCATGCACGTCGCAGGTGATGTTGAGCACCGGCTCGTCGGTAAACGGATCCATGCGCGCCGAGTTCGCATCCGGCATGAGCAGCATGTCGGAGGCCTGGATGCCCTTCCAGCCTGCGATGGACGAGCCGTCGAAGGCGTGACCCGATTCGAACTTGTCCTTGTCGAAGTATTTCACCGGCACGCTGACGTGCTGCTCCTTGCCACGGGTATCGGTGAAGCGGAGGTCGACGAACTTGACCTCCTTGTCTTTAATGAGCTTCAGGACGTCATCGGGCGTCATCGCCATCGCGGGATCTCCTCGCTGGTTTGGTGTAGTGGGTGTGGCCCCGCGGGTCAGCAGTTTTCATGCCAAAACGCCTCCGCGAGAAAGCGGAATTCTAATCGGCCTTGTGCGCACTGGATTCGGGCATTTCTGGACGGGCTGCACCCGGGAGGTGCATCTTGCCCCACCTCTATAATTTCCATCAACCGATGGACGACATAAAGAAAGCCGCCGCCGAGCGGGCCAAGAAGCTCGGCGTTCCCTATGCCGGAGCACTGACGCCGGCCGAAGCACACCGCCTCATGCAGGCGGGAGCGAAACTGATCGACGTGCGCACCAAGCCCGAGCTCTTGTATGTCGGTCGGGTGCCTGGCGCCGCGGCGATCGAATGGCAGACCTATCCAGGCAACCAGCCCAACCCGGATTTCCTCGCCGAGCTCGCCGCCGTCGCCGGCAAGGACGAGCCGGTCATGTTCCTCTGCCGCTCCGGCGTGCGCTCGCACGGCGCCGCCGAGGCCGCGATGAAGGCCGGCTGGCGCGAGACCTACAACGTGCTCGAGGGCTTCGAAGGCGACAAGGACAGCGAGCAGCATCGCAACAGTGTCGGCGGCTGGCGCAAGGCCGGCCTGCCATGGGTACAGGGCTAGTCAGGCCTTCCAGTCGATCCAGCCGTACCAGGCGGTAAGCAGCACGAGCAGGCCGAAAGCGATGCGGTACCAGGCGAACGGACGGAAATCGTGCGTCGCCACGTAGCGGATCAGCCAGCGCACGACGACGAACGCCGAAACGAAAGCGGCGATCGAGCCGACGCCGAAGACATCGACGTCGGTGGCGGAAAAGAGCGAGCGGTTCTTCCAGAAGTCGTAGGCGCCCGCGGCAATCAGCGTCGGCACGGCGAGGAAGAAGGAGAACTCCGTCGCTGCCGGGCGCGACAAGCCAAACAGCATGCCGCCGATGATGGTGGCCCCCGAGCGCGAGGTGCCCGGAATCAAGGCGAAGCACTGCGCGATGCCGACCTTCAACGCATCCGTCCAGGTCATCGCCTGTGTCGTCTCGACGCGAGCGTGATGCTTGCGCCGCTCGACGAGCAGGATGATCACGCCGCCGACAATGAAGGCGAGCGCGACCGGCACGGCGTGGAAGAGATAGGTCTTGATGAGTTTGGCGAACGCCAGCCCGACGACGGCGGCGGGAATGAAGGCGACGACGAGGTTGCGGTAGAGCCGGGTATCGACGCGGAAGAAGCGCCGGCGGTATTCCCACACGATGGCGAGCATGGCGCCGGTCTGGATGACGATGTTGAAGACATTCCAGCGCTCGCCCGTCGCGTCGAGCAATTCGCCGGCGAGGATCAGGTGGCCGGTGCTCGAGATGGGAAGAAACTCGGTAACGCCTTCGACGATGCCGAGCACGAGGGCATTGATGAGGTCAGTCATGAACGATTGTAGCGGGCGTGCCGACTGCAAAAGAATGTCAGTCGGTCGGCAGATCGCGTATCCATTTGTCCTGTTCCCGCTATGGGACAAACTCCCGCAAAGGAATGAGGGTAATGTTAAGGGAGGGTGAAGAAGAGAGTTCCCGTCAGCGAGCTGCGCTTCGGCATGTACATCGCCGAGCTCGACCGCCCGTGGACCGACACGCCGTTCATGTTCCAGGGCTTCATGCTGAGCACGCCGCAGCAGCTCGACGCGCTGAAGAAATACTGCAACACCGTCTTCGTCGACGTCGAGCGCAGCTCGGCGCCCGAGCTACCGCAAGCGCGCATCGCGTATCCGGAACGCAGCCCTGTCGAACACGAGATCGGCCCCGCGAAGAGCGCGTACTCCAACAGCCGCGTGCTCATGCGTGACGTGCTTTCCGCGGTGCGCATCGGCCGCACCCTCGACGCCGATCGCCTGAAGTCTGCCGTCAGCAGCATGACGGAAAGTGTCTTGCGCAATCCCGATGCCTTGCTGCTCTTCTCGCAGCTTCGCGCGAAGGGCGAGTACACGGAGTCGCATGCGCTCGACGTGTCGATCTACATGATCACGTTCGGACGCTTCCTGCAGCTCGAGCCCGGACAGATCGAGTTCCTCGGCTATCTCGGCCTGCTGCAGGATGTCGGCAAAGTGCGCCTGCCCAGAGAGCTGCTGGACAAGCGCGGCCGCCTTTCGATCGAGGAATTCGAGCGCGCCAAGCTGCACGTCAATTACTCGGCGGAGATTCTGCGCGCCACGCCCGGCCTGCCCGGGGACCTCGCTCGCATTGCCGCCCTGCACCACGAGCGGCACGACGGCAGCGGCTACCCGAAGGGACTGCGCGGCAGCGAGATCGGCATGATCGGCTCGATCGCCGCCATCGTCGACACGTTCGACGCATTGACGGTCAAGCGTCCCTATGCAGACCCGGTGTCGCCGTCCGCCGCCATCAGCATGCTGTACAAGTGGCGCGGCGTGTTCTTCGACGCCCACCTCGTCGAGCAATTCATCCGCTGCATCGGCATCTTCCCGGTCGGCAGCCTGGTCGAGCTCAACACGGGCGAGGTCGCCGTGGTCATCGCGCAGAACCTGACCAAGCGCTTGATGCCGCGGGTCATGGTGATCCGCGATGCGCAGGGCAATCCGATGAACCCGCACAAGATGCTCGATCTCGCGCGCGAGCCGAAGGCGGCCAAGGACGAGCCCTACCGCATTCTCGGCACGCTCGAGTACGGCAGCGTGCAGTTCGACCCGGACGAGCTCTTCGCCAAGGCCGACTAGCTCAGGCGTTCTTGGAGTAGATCTCGGCGCCCTGCTTGACGAACTCGACCGCCTTTTCCTTCATTCCGCTCTCCACGTAGTCACGCACATCCTGGGTGATCTTCATCGAGCAGAAATGCGGTCCGCACATGGAGCAGAAGTGCGCTACCTTGGCGCCGTCCTGCGGCAGCGTTTCGTCGTGGAATTCCTTCGCCGTGTCCGGATCGAGGCCGAGGTTGAACTGATCGGCCCAGCGGAACTCGAAGCGCGCCTTCGATAGCGCGTTGTCGCGCAGCTGCGCGCCGGGATGGCCCTTGGCCAGATCCGCCGCATGCGCGGCGATCTTGTAGGCCATGATGCCGTCCTTGACGTCCTTCTTGTTGGGCAGCCCGAGGTGCTCCTTCGGCGTGACGTAGCAGAGCATCGCCGTGCCGTACCAGCCGATCATCGCGGCCCCGATCGCGCTCGTGATGTGGTCGTAGCCCGGCGCGATATCGGTCGTCAGCGGCCCCAGGGTGTAGAACGGCGCTTCGTCGCAATGCGCGAGCTGCAGCTCCATGTTCTCTTTGATCAGCTGCATCGGCACGTGGCCGGGGCCCTCGATCATCACCTGGCAATCGTGCTTCCAGGCGACTTTGGTCAGCTCGCCGAGCGTCTTCAGCTCCGCGAACTGCGCCTCGTCGTTCGCGTCGTAGATCGAGCCGGGACGCAGTCCGTCGCCGAGCGAGAACGATACATCGTAAGCCGCCATGATTTCGCAGATTTCCTCGAAGTGCGTATAGAGGAAGCTCTCGCGGTGATGCGCGAGGCACCACTTCGCCAGGATCGAGCCGCCGCGCGACACGATGCCGGTCATTCGCTTCGCGGTCATGGGAATGAACGGCAGGCGTACGCCGGCATGGATGGTGAAGTAGTCGACGCCCTGCTCGGCCTGCTCGATCAGCGTGTCGCGGAAAATCTGCCACGTCAGCTCTTCGGCCTTGCCGTCGACCTTCTCCAGCGCCTGGTAGATGGGCACCGTGCCGATCGGCACGGGGCTGTTGCGCACGATCCACTCGCGCGTCTCGTGGATGTGCTTGCCGGTGGAAAGATCCATCACCGTGTCGGCGCCCCAGCGGATCGCCCAGGTCATCTTGTCGACCTCCTCGCCGATCGACGAGCTGACGGCCGAATTGCCGATGTTGCAGTTGATCTTCACCAGGAAATTGCGGCCGATGATCATCGGCTCCGATTCCGGGTGATTGATGTTGGCCGGGATGATGGCCCGGCCGCGCGCTACTTCATCGCGCACGAATTCGGGCGTGATCGTGTTCTGCAGATTGGCGCCGAACGATTGGCCGGGATGCTGGCGGCGCAGGTCTTCGCTGAAGCCTTCCAGGCGTTGGGTCTCGCGCAGGGCGATGAACTCCATTTCCGGGGTCACCATGCCTTGCTTCGCGTAATGCATCTGCGTAACGCAGGCGCGGCCACGCCGCGGCTGCCGGTGCAGATCGAAGCGCAGCTCGGCGAGCTTCGCGTCCTGCAGGCGCTGGCGCCCGTATTCGGAGGTCGGCCCGGCGAGCCTCTCGGTATCGTTCCTGGCCGCGATCCAGGGCTCGCGCAGCGCGGCAAGGCCGCGGCGGATATCGATCTTCGCTGCCGGATCCGTGTACGGGCCGGAAGTGTCGTAAACGCAGATCGGCGGGTTGGCGCCGCTCTGCGCGATCTCGCGCATCGGCACGCGCAAGTTCCCGACATAGACCTTGCGCGAGTTCGGCAGCGGCTGTACCGCGGCTTCGTCTACGTGGGCAGTGGCTGCAAGAAACTTCGGATTGGCGTTCATTGCGCTTCCCTCCGGCGGCATTACCCGCTTCAGGTTCCAAGGGTGTCTCTCACCCGCTTGACCCAGATCAGATCGCGCAGGACCCCTATCGCTAAGGCGCCGATTATAATCCCTCTCCCTATGGATCTCGAACGCGCAAGAACGAACATGGTCGAGCAGCAGATCCGGCCATGGGACGTGCTGGACCAGGACGTGCTTGACCTGCTCTACGTCGTGCCGCGCGAGGAGTTCGTTCCCCCAAAGCATCGGGCGCTCGCGTTTTCCGACCTGCAGCTGCCGCTCGGCGACGACGAACGCATGTGGGAACCCAAGCTCGAGGCCCGCGTGCTGCAGGAACTGGACCTGCGCAAGAGTGATCGCGTACTCGAAGTCGGGACGGGAAGCGGCTATCTCACCGCGCTGCTGGCGCACCGCGCCGCGCACGTCTGCTCGGTCGAGATCAATCCGCGCCTCGCCGCCTTCGGGCGCGCCAACCTCGAGCGCCACGGCGCCGACAACGTGGCGCTGGAAATCGGCGACGCGGCGCGCGGCTGGGCGCAGCACGCGCCGTATCACGTCATCGTGCTCACCGGCTCGACGCCGCTGCTGCCGCGCGCCTTTCTCGACCAGCTCGAACCCGGCGGCCGGCTGTTCGCCGTGGTTGGCGAAGCGCCGGTGATGACCGCACGGCTCGTCACCTGCACCGCGCCCGGTGCGTACCACAACGTCGATTTGTTCGAAACCGCCCTCGCTCCGCTCGTCAACTGCGAGCAGCAGTCCCGTTTCCGTTTCTAGCGCAATGA
This sequence comes from Burkholderiales bacterium, assembly GCA_036524215.1. Lineage (GTDB taxonomy): Bacteria > Pseudomonadota > Gammaproteobacteria > Burkholderiales > SG8-39 > SCGC-AG-212-J23. Next base: position 5,916 of record DATDCR010000473.1, on the reverse strand, counting down.
AGCAGATCAGCGCGCCAGAGCTGGCGGCCTGGCTGGCCGACAATGGGCGCGAAAAGCCGGTCCTGCTCGACGTGCGCGAGCCCTGGGAATTCGAAAAGGCGCGCATCGATGGCGCGCAGCTCGTGCCGATGCGTGAAGTGCCGGCGCGGCTGACTGAAATCGCGCGCGAGCGCGAGGTGGTGGCGATCTGTCATCATGGCGGGCGCAGCCTGCAGGTCGCGATGTTCCTGGAAAAGAACGGCTATAACAAAGTGCATAACTTGGTGGGAGGCGTGGATGCCTGGTCCAGGAACGTCGACCCGGCAGTGCCGCTTTATTAGGCGCGGCGCACTCGCGGTGCCGGCGTGTGCCGCGCTGGTGCTGGCCGCGTCGCCGGCGGCGGCCGAAGATCTGCTGCAGGTTTACCGCGATGCCCAGCGTTACGACGCCGTATATGCCGGCGCCCGGTACGCGCTCGATGCCGGGCGCGAGCGCATCCCGCAGGCGCGCGCGCTCCTGCTGCCTTCACTCAACCTCTCGGCCAACGCCACGCGCCAGCGCATCAGCTCGGAATCGAAAGATCCGGACGTCGCGCCCAACCTGACGTTCACGCGCAATCCTTCCAACGTCGGCTACACGCTTACTTTCTCCCAGCCGGTCTATCGGCCGCAGAGCCTCGTGCAGCGCGACCAGGCGGAATTCCAGGTTCGTCAAGCGGAAGCCACCTTCGCGCAGGCCAGCCAGGACCTGGCCGTCAGGACGGCGCAAGCCTACTTCGACGTGCTCGCCGCGCAGGACACGCTGGCCCTGGTCGGCGCGCAGAAAGCCGCCATCTCCGAGCAGCTGGCACAGGCGAAGCGCAACTTCGAGGTCGGCACGGCGACGATCACCGACACGCACGAGGCGCAGGCGCGCTACGACCTCATCGTCGCGCAGGAGATCGCCGCACAGAACGATGTCGACAGCAAGCGGCGTGCGCTGCAACTGGTCGCCGGCAAGGAGTACTCGCAGCTCAAGCCGCTGCGCGGCGACGTGCGCCTCTCCCCGCCGACGCCGAACGACATGCAGAGCTGGGTCGACCTTGCCGAGAAGCAAAGCTATCCGGTGCTGATCCAGGAGGCGGTGAGCGAGGTCGCGCAGCTCGAGGCCAAGCGCGCCCGGGCCGGCCATCTGCCGACGCTCGACGTGGTCGGCACGTACGGCCAGACGTCGCAGAGCGCCTCGACGGTTTCTTCGGTCGGCAGCGACATAACGAGCTCGACCATCGGGCTGCAGCTCGCGCTGCCCCTTTACCAGGGCGGCGGCATTACGTCGCGCGAGCGTGAAGCCGCGGCGAACGCGCTCAAGGCACGCGAGGACCTGCAGAATGCGCGCCGCACTTCGGCATTGACGACGCGCCAGACGTACCTGGCCGTGATCAACGGCATCGCCCAGGTCGGCGCGCTCGAGCAGGCGCTTACGTCCTCGCAGAGCGCCTTGGACTCGAACCGGCTGGGCTACGAGGTCGGCGTACGCATCAACATCGACGTCCTGAACGCGCAGCAGCAGCTCTTCTCGACGCGGCGCGACCTGGCTGTCGCGCGCTACAACGCCATCCTGAACCAGCTGCGCCTGAAGGCCGCGGCGGGCAGCCTGCGGGAAGAAGACCTGGCAGACGTGAACCGGGCGCTACAGCCCTAGCAGGCGCCGGCAAACGGCAAGGTGACGCTCCGTCGCGCCGCGGTGCCGCGCGCAGAGCTGCTGCCCCGCCTCGCGCATCTGGCCGCGCCGGCGCTCATCGCGCAAGAGCGCCATCGCTGCGCGCAGCGCCGCCGCGGCGTCCTCGCACTGCAACGCCGCGCCCGCCTGCAAGGCGAGCCGCGTGGCTTCGGCGAAATTGAACATGTGGGGGCCCAAGATCACCGGTGCGCCGGCAGCGAGCGCCTCGATGAGGTTCTGGCCGCCGAGCGGCGCGAACGAGCCGCCGATAATCGCGACGTCGCAAGCGGAGTAATAGAACGCCATCTCGCCCATCGTGTCGCCGAGGTGGACGCGATCGTCGCCCGAGGGCTGCGGCGCGACGCTGCGGCGCGACTGCGCCCACTGCGCGACTTCGTCGAAGCGGCGCGCATGCCGGGGCACGACGACGAGCAGCGCATCGACTTCCGGCTTCCAGACCTCGATGAAGGCCCGCTCTTCGCTTTCGCGCGTGCTGGCGAGCAAGATCACCGGACGGCCGAGCGCCTCGCGCCATTGGCGCCCCGCCTGCATTTGCCGAGCGTCGGGCGTGACGTCGAACTTCAGGTTGCCGGTGACCGCTACGGCCGGTGCCCCGACGCGCCGCAGCCGCTCGGCATCCTCGGGACTCTGCGCACAAACCTCGCGCAGCGCCTCGAATGCAGGACGCGCCAGCGCGTTCCACCGCTCGTAGCCGCGCGCCGATCTCTCGGAAAGGCGTGCATTGGCGAGCATCACGGGCATCTGGTGGCGCTGGCAGCCGGCGAGCAGGTTCGGCCAGACCTCCGTTTCCATCAGCACCCCGAGACGCGGACGGAAGTGCTCGATAAAGCGCTGCACCGCTCGCGGATAGTCATAGGGCAGGTAAGCCGCCAGCACCGATTCGCCGTAGACCTGCTTGAGCGTCTCGCGTCCTGCGGCCGTGGTGCACGTAATGAGGATGGCATGACCCTGCAGCGCACGCTCGAGTCCACGCACGAGAGGCTCGGCGGCCCGTGCTTCGCCGACCGAAACCGCATGCAGCCAGACGAGGCGCTCCGGCCGATCGGTCTTGTAGATGCCGAAGCGCTCGAGAAGCCCTTCGCGGTAGGCCGGCTCGCGGCGGCCGCGCCACCATAGGCGGGCAATGAGAAAAGGCAGCGCCAACACCAGGGCAATCGTGTAAGCGAGGCGCATCACCGCAACGCTGCCACCACCTGCGCAACGCTCGGCGGATCTCCAGGCGCACCGACATTCCTTGCGTGCCGCGCCCCGTAAAGGCCGGTCAGCGCGGGATCGGAGCCGCAGTAAATGCCGACGGTGCGCGTGCCGACGGCCGCCGCCAGATGAGTGAGCCCGGTATCCACGCCGATGACGAAGGCGGCGCGGACGAAAAGCTGCGCCAGCTGGTCGAGGGTCATGCGCGGGCTTACCTCGGCGCCGGGCAAGGCGTGCGCAATGCGCTCAGCGCGCGCACGCTCGCCCTCGCTGCCCCAGGGCAGCACGGTTCGAATGCCCAGCTGGCGGCCGGCTTCGATCCAGTTCTCTTCCTTCCACAACTTGTCCGCGCGGCTCGTCATCGTCAGGAACACTGCGTAAGGCGGCACGGTTGGCGTGCTCTCGAGCGCCGCCAGCCCGTAATCGACCGGCTCGTCGATGGAATAGCCGAGTGCCGCCGCCGTGAGCAGTCGGTTGCGCTCGACGGCGTGGAGCGTCCTCGGCACGGCGTGCGTGTGAGGAAAGAAGCGGGCCGCCATCGGCTCGCGCGCGCTCGCTTTGTCCATGCCGTGACGGGGACCGATCGCACAGCTCGCCATGAGCGCGCTTTTGAGCAGCGATTGCGTGTCGATCACCGCGTCGTAGCGCTCGGCGCGCACACAGTCGCGGAATGCGGCGATTTCACGCCACGTCGAGGTGCGCCACCAGCGGCGCCGCCAGGCGCGCAGCCGCACGGGAATCACGCGCCGCACCGCGGGGTGCATGGCCGCGATGCCGGCGAATGGTTCCTCCACGATCCAATCGATGTCCGCGCCCGGCAGCTTGCGCGCGGCATCGCTCACGGCCGGACAGTGATGCACCACGTCCCCGAGCGACGAGGTCTTCACGAAAAGGATCTTAAGCGTCGGACGAAGCCCTTTAGAATGAGCGGCCGCGATTGTATTTTGCTCAACGCGAAACGGCAGGATAACCCGGGACCGGAATTTGAACGCAACCACGCGCGCTCCGCTCTCCGCAGTGCTCATCACGCGCAACGCCGCGGCCGTGCTCGGCGCATGCCTGGATAGCCTGGGCTTCGCGGACGAGATCGTCGTCGTCGATTCAGCCTCGAGCGACAGCACGGTCGAAATCGCCACACGCCATGGCGCCCGCGTGGTGCAGAAGGAATGGCTCGGCTTCGGCCGGCAGAAGCAGTTTGCCGTCGACCAGGCAAAGCACGACTGGGTCCTTTGCGTCGATGCGGACGAGCGCGTCTCCGATGCGCTCGCCGCCAGCATCCAGCGCGCCGTGGCGGCCCCGGTATCGCCGGTCTACCGGATGGCGCGGCGCAACCGCTTCCTCGGCCGCTGGCTCTCGCATGGCGAGGGCTATCCGGACTGGAGCCCGCGCCTTTTCAATCGCCTGAACGCCCGCTGGAGCGACGACCTGGTGCACGAAAAGGTGCTCTATGCCGTGACGCCCGGGACGCTCGAAGGCGACCTCATGCACGACTCCTCGGACGACCTGGCGGCCTACCTCGACCGCCAGAACCGCTACACCACGCTCGCGGCGCGGCAGGCCTACGAGCTCGGCCGCAGCGCCGGCGTGCTGCGATTGCTGTTCTCGCCGCTGGTGCGCTTTTTCAAGTTCTACATCCTGCGCTTCGGATTCCTCGACGGGGTGCCCGGCCTTCTGCACATTTCCATCGGCTGCATGAACAGCTACATGAAGTACGCGAAGCTGCTTGAGCTGCGCAAGGCGGAAAGCCGTTGAAGGTCCTTGTGACCGGGGCCGCCGGGTTCATCGGCATGCATTGCGCGAGCCGGCTGCTTGCGCGCGGCGACCAGGTGATGGGGATCGACAACCTGTCGGACTACTACTCCGTCGACCTCAAAATGGCGCGATTGAAGCGCCTCCAGCACGCGGGCTTTGCCTTCCAGCAGCTGGATGTTGCGGACGGCCACGCGCTAGCCACGCTTTTCGCTGCCCAAGAACCCGATGCCGTGCTGCACCTCGCGGCACAGGCCGGCGTGCGCTATTCATTGGTCAACCCGCAGTCCTACATCCAATCGAACCTTGTCGGCTTTGCCAATGTGCTGGAATGCTGCCGGCACCATCGGCCGCGCCACCTGGTCTACGCCTCGAGCTCGAGCGTCTACGGCACGAATCCCAAGCTGCCTTGGTCCGAGGACGATAACGTCGATCATCCCATCAGTCTGTACGCCGCGACGAAAAAAGCGAACGAGCTGATGGCGCATACGTACAGCCATCTCCACGGACTCGCGACCACGGGATTGCGCTTCTTCACGGTCTACGGGCCCTGGGGCCGCCCGGACATGTCAGCCGTGCTGTTCGCGCGCGCCATCTTCGAGAGCAAGCCGATATCGGTTTTCAACCACGGCGACATGCAGCGGGACTTCACTTACATCGATGACATCGTCGAGGGCACGCTGCGCGTGCTGGACCGGCCCGTTCCGTATGCGATCTACAACATCGGCAATCACACCCCGGTCGGCCTGCTCGACTACATCGCGGCGCTCGAGCGCGCCCTGGGAAAGAAAGCACGCCTCGAGATGAAGCCCATGCAGCCGGGCGACGTCAAGGCGACGTACGCCGACACGAGCGCGCTTGCCAGGGCGGTCGGCTTTGCGCCGTCCACGCCGCTCGACGTCGGGCTAGCTCGCTTTGCGGACTGGTTCCGCTCTTACTACGCCGGCGGTTGATTCGGCCGGCACGTAGTCGCTCACCCAGTGCTGCAACTGCGCGCGCACCGCAGACGGTGCAGCGCCGACGTTGCTCGAGAGCCACGCGGTCACCTCATCGAGTAAACGCCCCCGGTCGGGCGCGCGCACCTTCGCCACGCGCAGCTTCGGGTGCGGCGTCGGCAGCGTCTTCTCGGCATCGGCCAGCGGTTCCTCGTAGAGCTTCTCTCCGGGCCGCAACCCCGTGTACTCGATGCGGATGTCGCTCTCCGAGAGCCCTGACAGCCGGATCATCTGCCGGGCGAGGTCCGCGATCTTCACCGGCTCGCCCATGTCGAGGACG
>DATDCR010000472.1:0-9384 GCA_036524215.1 Burkholderiales bacterium | reverse complement strand
ACCTGAAGCATGCGGTCGTGGTCGAATTTTCCCAGAAGGGGTGGCCCGGCGAGATCGGTTCGCAAAGAAATCCCCTTGGCTGACGCCGCCGCCTTGAACGCATCCGCGGCCTCGGCGATCACGCTGGCCCAATCGCCTTGTGCCGGATTGACGGAGAGCTTGCCGGCGTCAATGCTCGCCACGTCAAGCAGGTCGCCGATCAGGCGGTTCATGCGGGCGGCGTAGCGTTCAATGCGCCTCGTCTCCGCAAGCGTCTCCTCTGCCTTCTCGTTCTGCGGGGCGCGCTTCGAGAGGAGCGCCGCGCTTACGACGATCCCGCCCAGCAAGTCGCGCAGATCGTGGGTCACGATGCCGAGAAAATCATCCCGGTTCGAAAGGGCGACGTCGGAACGAGCGCGCTCCGTGAGCAGATAGCGGTCGGTCTTTGCCCTTTCGAGCGGCAGCAGCCTCGCTAGCGCAGCCCCGGCGTAACGCTCCAGGCGCAGGCTTTCGTCCGCATACGCCCGCTCGTCTCGCAGCGCTTCGTCTTCCAGCACCCTCGCCTCCAGGACCGCCCGGTTCAGCCGCTCGTCCGCGTTATCGGAGGCATTAAAAGCCGCATCTGCGTTGTCTCGAGCGACGTTCAAGACTGCGTCGGCAGTCTGCCGCGCGCGATGGACCACCAGGTCGGCGTCCTCGTCTACCGTCGTCTGCCGGTCAGCCAATGCCTGGTCGGTCTTCTGGCGTTCCTTGCGCAGGCTTTCATCGGTTTGTTGGCGCTCCGGATCCGATCGTGCTTGATTGCTGTCGCAGTTCTTCAGTTGCTTTCCTTTCGGTGCCGACCGGCAGTTTGCCCGCCGCGCTGTACTTCAGCAGTGCGGCACCGCACATAGCGCATATTGCGAGTCGTGTCACGGCGACTACGACGGCCGCGCTGAGCTCGCGCGCAAGCCCGGGAAGCGCCCCCGCTAGGCTCCCTGCGGGACCAGCGGTGTCAGCAGCGCGAGCAGCACCTTCGGATCGAACGGCTTCGACAAGAAATAGTTAAACCCGGACATCTCCGTCAGGATGCGGTCTGCGCCTTTGGTGTACTCGCCGCTGATCGCGATCATCACTGGCCGGTCGTTGCCGTACGTCCTGCCTTCGCGCATCGCCCGCGCGATGTCCCAGCCGCTCTTGCCCGGCATTGCAAGATCGGCGATCACAACGTCGGGGTCGAACTCCGCGATTTTCACTATCGCGGCGTGAGCATCGTGAGCACCTGTGGTCTCGTAGCCTTCATGCTCCAGGAGCGCGCGCAGCGTGATCACCGTGTCGCGGTTGTCGTCTACGACGAGCACACGGAGCGCTCGCCCCGGAACGATTTGCCAGGAGCCGCTTGTCGCGTGGATGGCCGGAGTCGCAGGCATGCGAGGCCGAAGTGTACTGATCCCGCATGACATTGCTTGGTTGTCGGGAAGACACCTACAGCGGGCAACCTCGTTGCTTGAATATGTCTGGGAATCTGCCGGTCAGCTTGTCAGAAGCGGACCTGCAGCCCGAGCTTGTTGTTGTGCACGATCACCGCGCTCTCGAGGACGATGATGCCGCCGAGGAAGGCGCGCCGGTAGGTCACCGGCAGGACGTAGGCGAGGCCCGCGGTGCCGGCGACGGCGGCGAGGAAATAGCGGTTCACGGCGCCGCTGCTCGGATGCGAGCCCATCACGGGGTTGGTTTCGTAGTAGAGCCCGGGAAAGCCGACGATGACGCGCGTCTGACTCCAGTCGGCTGCGAGCGTGGCGAGCGCGCCGCCGAGCAGCACGGTATCCGTAGTCGTCCAGTTTTCGGCTGCCATCGCCTGCGAGGACAACAGCATCCCGCAAGCCATCAAAAACCGCTTCATGTTCCTCCTCCGTTCTCCTGCGGTGCGAGTCTACGGGGCGAAGCTTCGCGCTCTCACGCACGAGGATGGTTCGCCCGTATCAGCCCGTCGATCTCCTGCGACGCGCTGTCGCACGAGCGCCACTTGGCGCAGTGCCGTAATCCGATCGGACTGTCCCCGTACGGTGACGTGCGTGCCGTGGGAGCGCGTAAGTTGCGCGCAAACGGAGGAAGTCAATGCGTCGAATCCAGCTGTTTGCGTATTCCCTAGTACTCGGTCTCGCGGCCTGCGGCGGCAACGGTGGCGGAGATAATCAACCCCTGGGCGGTGGCAACGGTGTAAGCCGCAGCCCGGTGCCGCCGCAAACGCCGCTCGTTTATTCCGGCGCGACGACGGGCGCGACCGTCAGCGCGACGAGCACGGGCAGCATCGCGGCGGACGTGATGGGCTCGAGCGGTGCCGGCATGGGGAGCAGCCTGCTCTCCGGCGTCTCCGCGCAGACCGACTATGCCCCGGATCCGCAGCCGACCGGCGCCACCGGCCTGGCACGCCGCCTCGCGCAGGCCATCCGCGGCGACGAGCTGGCGGGTGCGCGCACTGGCGGCGCGCTCGCCGGCGCGACGATCAATCAGACGATTCCCTGCGACAGCGGCTCGATCAACATCTCCGGCACCGTCGCCGACAACACCGGCACGGGCACGGTCTCCGTCGACTACGTCGACTGCCGCACCGGAAGCGACACGCTGAACGGCCCGGCCTCGCTGAACATCGCCGCCTACGACCAGAGCAAGGGCATCGTTACCGACGGCACCTTGTCGTTCACGCGCGTGCGCTTCACCGGCCCGGGCTTCAACTCGGATCTGACCGGCACGCTGCGCACGGAGGTTTCCGTCAGCGGCGCGACCGAGACGTTCACGCAGAACGTCATCGTCCAGGACAACGCCACGATGCGCATGATGAGGACCGAGAACCTGCGCATCGCCAACGCCTACAGCACGGTGACGGCGCCCACCTTCTTCACCCAGTCCATCAGCGGGCGCGTGTTCGACAGCGTGGCCGGCTACGTCGATGTCAGCACCGAGACGGCGCCGTACACCGCGCCGTGGGGGCCGCTCTATTTCGCCACCAAGGCGCAGTCGTTCCCCGATTGGGGAATCATCAACCTCGCCGGCGCGGCGGGCCGCGCGCGCATCACGGCCATCGGCATCGACCTGGTGAAAGTCGAGGTCGACGCCAACGGCGACGGCGTGTACGAGAACAGCGCGCGCATGCGCTGGGGCGACCTCGCCACCGCGCTCGGGTCCAACCTGGCCGATAGCGACGGCGATGGCATGCACGACAGCTGGGAGATCGCGAAGGGGCTCAACCCGAATGCCAACGACGCCAATGCCGATGGGGACAGCGACGGCTATACCAACATGACCGAGTACCTGGCGGGCAGCGATCCGATGACCAACGGCTCGATTCCGCCGGCGGTGCGGCACCTGTGGGTGACCAATGTGCGCGATCTCGCCTTCGACGAGGCGAGCGGGCAGATCCAGGTCTTCGTCGGCGCGACGGGCAGCGGCGTGCTGCTCAGCCCGGTGACCCGCGAGCTCGGCGCACCCTTCTCGGGCGCCACGGAGCCGAACGGCAGCGCGAACCGGACCGTCACGGATGCCCAGGGCCGCACCTTCACCCTGAGCCCGACGGCAGTCCCGACGACCTGGACGCTGAGCTCGTCCACCGGCACGAGCATCACCATCAGCAACGTCGGCGGCACCGACCCCGGCAGCCTGATCCGCTATGGCGCGAGGGGCCTCGCCTTCCGCACCGTGGGCACGGCGAGCCCGGGCTATGTCTACCTCGTGGAGTCGACGCAGCTCATTCCGTAAGCGCCACCAACGAAACGACCGCCGGGCCGATGCGCCCGGCGGTTTTTTTTGGTCTAGCTGCCGAACTGGATCAGGATCGCTTCGAGCAGTTGCGCATCGAGCGGCTTGCCGACATGCGCGTCGAACCCGGCTTGCCGCGAGCGCTCGCGGTCCTTCGGCTGGTCGTGCCCCGATACCGCCACCAGCGCCACCGCATTCAACTCGGGCGCAGCGCGGAACATCTGCGCCAGCGCATAGCCGTCGAGCTTGGGCATTCCCAGGTCGAGGAACGCGATCTCCGGGCGGAAGGCTCTCGCAACGCCGAGCGCTTCGACCGACCGCGTCACGTAGGCAGCATGGTGCTGCATCGACTCGATCAGCGCCGCGAACGTCATGGCCGTATCGGCGTCGTCGTCAACGACAAGCACTCGTCGCGCTCGATGCGGCGGCTTCGTGATCGGCATCCGGCCTCCCCAGCCGTGTGCCGCCATCTTACGGCGTCAGTCTTGACGCGGTCCTGACGTGCGTCGTCAACTTTCTTGAGAACGAGCGTTCCGGACGAGGCGATAACGCCGGGGCGTCCTCACTGCTTGACGAATTCGACGCGCCGGTTCTGCGCGCGCCCCAGCGGCGTGTCGTTCGAGTCGATCGGCTTGGTCGCGCCGAGCCCGTTGGTCGCGAGCCGCGCCTTGTCCACCGCGAACTGCGAAACGAGCACCGCCTTCACCGCCTCGGCGCGCTTCTTCGACAGATCGAGGTTGGCCGCCGCGTTGCCGACCGCATCGGTGTGGCCCTCGATGAGCAGGCTCAATGCCGGGTTGGTGCCGAGCGCCTTGGCGATCGACTGGATGGCCGGCGCGGATTCTGCCTTGAGCCGGTCGCTCCCCGTATCGAACAGGATGCCGTGCGACACGTAGCGGCCGGACGCCATGATGGTCTGGCTGACATCGGGCGCCGATTCGGCGAAGCGCACCGTGCGGTAGCCGAGCGCGGGATTGCCGCCCCAGAAGCCGGTCGTCATTTCAACCCGGTCCAAGGGCGGCAGCTCGACCTGGTTGAAGTCGAGCTGCTTCTCACCGTGCAGATAGATGCGCACGCGGCCGTCCTGCACCCACAGCGCGAGTTTGAGCGGCTGCTTCGTCAGGGCCCCGGCCGGGATGCGCTTGCGCCCGAGCTCCTCGTACTTCGGCGACCGGAGCGACACGATCAGGTCGACGAGCTCCTTCTGCGCGGTAACGACCCACTGCAGAGTCTCCTTGTTCTTCGAGAAGAACGAATAAGTCGCGGTCACCCGGCCGGTCGTGGCGTCGAAATTCGCCTCCGTCTCGAAGGTGAAGTTCTTCGGCAGGGCCGTGAGGTTCGGGATGAGCGTGCTCTTCTGGCCGGCGGACATCTCGCGCACGTTTCCCGCTTCCCGCAGGTCGGGCGCGCTGCCGCGCACCTTGAAGTGCGGCGGGGCGTCGCCGGGCGCCATGTCGGTGAAGTCGTCGAAGAAGAGGGTCTTCTCCCCCGGCATGAAATCCACTTTGAGTGTCTTGAACTGCGGCTGCTGGGCGAGCGCCTGGACGAACACGCCGGCGGCCAGCAGCAGCACGCATCCGAGAAGCCGATTCACCATGGTCATGGCAGCTCCCTTCGACGAGTGCGCCATGGTGAGCACGGCCGCCGGCCGGGAATCTGATTTGGATCAAACAGAGCGCCCACGCGCGAAGCGCAGCGCGGCCTTGTTTCGCGCTGCTCGCTACGGCGTGCTTCAGCGCGTCTTCAGCGGCTTCAGCAGCCCGAGCAGCGCTTGCGCGTCGTACGGCTTTGCGACGTGATGATTGAAGCCCGCCCTCTTGGCGAGCAGCTTGTCGGCCGACTTCTTCCAGCCGGTGACGGCGATCAAGAGCGGGCCGTGCTCGCCGTATCGGCTGCGGATCTGGCGCGCCGCCTCGTAGCCGTCGATGTCCGGCATGCCGATATCGAGCAGCACGGCGTGCGGCGCAAAGTCGCGCACTAGGTCGAGCGCTTCCTTTGCGCGGTAGGCGCCGCGCACCTCGTAGCCGTCATCGCGCAGCAGCGCCATCAGCGTGAGGACAGCATCGCGCTCGTCATCGACGACGAGGACGCGAAGCGCGTAGCCGGGCGGGCCTTCACTTTCGCGCGAAGCGGACAGAGGGGGTTCGAGAACCAAGCGGGCCGCATGGTAACCGACTGTTCATGACGTTGTTCGATGCGCTACTCTCGCCCTCCCCATGAGCGCGAAAGTCATTGACGGAAAAGCCATTGCCCGCGCCGAGCTCGCCTGCGGCGTGATGGATTTCGAGGCCCTGGCGCGAAATGCCGGCGACGCCATCGTCGTCGCCGATCCGCAAGGCACGATCACCTTCTGGAACGCGGCTGCAGAGCGCATCTTCGGCTTTCGCGCAGACGAGGCGCTCGGAAGACCGCTCGAGCTCATCATTCCCGAGCGCCTGCGCGCGCGCCATAACGAGGGCTACGCAGGCGTGATGAAGTCCGGCGTGACGCGCTATGGCGCCGATCTCCTGCGCGTGCCGGCCCTGCACAAGGACGGCCGCTCGATCTCCATCGCGTTCACCGTGTGCCTGCTCAAAGGCGCCGATGGCAAGCCGACCGCGATCGCGGCCTTCATCCGCGACGAAACGGCGCGCTGGCAGGAAGAGCGCGCGCTTCGCCGGCGCATCGCCGAGCTCGAGGGAAAGGCGACGCCTTAGCTCAGGCGGCCCGGCTACTGGCGGCCAGAAGGACCTCGCCGATGGCGCGATCGAGCGCAGCCGGGTCGGTGCGCGCAAAGGCGCGGTTGCCGATCACCAGGTCGACGGCGTAGAGGCCGAGCAGGCGCGGCAGCTCCTTGCGGCCGTCGAGGTAGGCGCGCAAGTCGAGCTCGTCGATATCCATGTAGGCGGCAAGCTCGGCCTCGCCGCCGAGGATCTCGGCACCGGCCTGGAGCAATAGCATCGCTGCGCCCTTCATGGCGTGCGATATTGCGCGTACGCAGGCCCGGCGCCGATCACGGCGGCGATGATCTTCGGGTCGTCGTTCCAGCGACCGGGTGAAGCGACCGCCTTTGCGGTAGATCAATCAACCGACGGCCGCGCAAGGTAAATCGGTTGCCCATGGAAAGGAGCTTCCCCTGGTCTGCGGCGACCGGCTGGCGTATCTACGCCATCGCCGCCGCGGCGCTGCTGGCAATGGTCGCCCTGCGCTATGCGCTCGATCCGTGGCTCCACGATCGCTTCCCCGTCACCACGCTGTTCGGCGCCATTGCGCTCGTGGCCTTGCTGCGCGGGGCCTGGGCCGGCATCGCTACCGCGCTCATCGGCTACGGCATCATCAACGTCCTGTTCGTCGAGCCGCGCGGGCAGCTCGGCGTCGTCGATGCGGCGCAGGCGGTCGGCTTCGCCGCGTTCCTCTTCACCTCCGCCTGCCTCATCGCGCTGGCCTGCGCCGCGCGCTATTACGCGATGCGCACGGCCCGGGAGAAGAGCCTGCTCGCCGTGACGCTCGGCAGCATTGGCGACGGCGTCATCACTTGCGACGCCGACGGCCGCGTCACGATGCTGAACAAGGTCGCCGCAGCGCTGACCGGATGGCGCGAGGACGAAGCGCGCGGCGTGCCGATGGAGCAGGTGTTCCGCATCATCAACGAGGCGACGCGTGCGCCCGCCGACAACCCCGTGCGGCGCGCGATCCGGGAAGGCCGCATCACCGGCCTCGCCAACCACACGCTGCTGATCGCGAGGGACGGGCGCGAGATTCCCATCGACGACAGCGCGGCGCCGATCGTGCAGGAGGGAAGCGTGGTCGGCGCGGTGCTGGTCTTCCGCGACATCACGCAGCGCAAGCAGGCTTTCGATGCGCTGGCCACGGCCGACCGCCGCAAGACGGAGTTCCTCGCCGTGCTCGGGCACGAGCTGCGCAACCCGCTCGCTGCTGTGGTGAGCGCCGCCTACGTGCTGCAGCATCAGCCCGGCGAGCAGACCGTGCGGGAGTGCGCCGAGCTCATCCTGCGGCAGACGAAGCAACTGACGCGGCTGGTGGACGATCTGCTCGACCTCTCGCGCATCGAGACCGGCAGCATCCACCTGCGCCTGCAGCGCGTGAAGCTCGACGAAGTCGTCACCCAGGCTGCCGAGGCCAGCGCCGCCGCGGTCGAGTCCGGCGGGCACAAGCTGCACGTCGAGCTGCCGACGCCGCCGCTTGAAATCGAGGCCGACGGCCAGCGCCTCGCTCAGGTGCTTGCCAACCTCCTCACCAACGCGGCGCGCTACAGCCCCCGGCCGGGGGAGATCAGGCTCGACTGCAACGTGGTCGACGGCGAGCTGAAGATGACGGTCACCGACCACGGCATGGGAATCCGGGCGCAGGACATGGAGAAGCTGTTTCGCCTCTTCACCCGCATCGACGGCGTCGCGGCCCGCAGCGAGGGCCTGGGCATAGGCCTCGCGCTCTCGCGCTCGCTCGTCGAACTGCATGGCGGCTCGATCGCCGTCCATAGCGACGGCGAAGGCAAGGGCAGCCGCTTTACCGTTATCCTGCCGCTCCACTCCAGGAGAAAAGAAGCATGAGCCTGAAAGTCCGGCGCGTCGTCACCGGCCACGATGACAAGGGGCGCGCCGTTGTGCAGATCGACGCCCTCGCGAGCAACATCATCTCCAACCGCCCGGGCGCGTCGTCGAGCGTCATCTGGTCGAGCGAAGGCTTTCCCGTCGACAACAACGACGGCTTCGATGGCGCGCAGCGCAAGGTGAAGACGAGCCATCCGAACGGCACGGTGTTTCGCGTGCTGCGGCTCGAGCCGGGCGTTTCGCCGCGCATGCACCGCACCGACAGCATCGACTACGCGGTGGTGATGGCGGGCGAGATCGACATGGTGCTCGACGACGGCGTCGAGGTGCATCTGAAGGCGGGCGACGTCCTCGTGCAGCGCGGCACGATCCACAACTGGATCAATCGCGGCAAGGAAGCGTGCGTCATCGCCTTCGTCCTGATCGACGCGAAGCCGGTCACCTTCGGCGGCAAGACCCTGAACGCTGTCGGGTAGGCGCAACGCCGGCGGCGCCGCGCGGCGCGTTTCTTGCTCGTCTGCATCCACTGACTTTTCCCCCAGAGGATGGAGACATCATGACCAAGACCCTGATCGCGGCGGCCGTTGCCGCCCTATTCGCGCTGCCGTTCGCGGCCCAAGCCGGCGGCGACAAGCAGCATTCCAGCATGGACAAGCAATCCACGACCGGCGCGTCGGGCTCGTCCAGCGAGCAGAAGAGCTCCTCCGCCGCGGGCGGCAGCTCGTCGGACAAGACGTCGGACAAGACGTCGGACAAGTCGTCATCCGGCGCTTCGGGTTCGACCAAGGCCGACGGCGGCGCCGAGGCGATGTTCAAGTCGCTCGACAAGAACAACGACGGCTTCCTTTCCAAGGCGGAAGTGAAGGGCACGCCGCACGACAAGGAGTTCAGCAAGCTCGACAAGAACCACGACGGCAAGCTCTCGCGCGAGGAGCACGCAGCGGCGCCCGAGCACGCGAAGGCCGCCGCCGGCGGCACGAGCGGCTCGGACAAGTCCTCGAGCAGCACGAAGAGCGAGTCCAGCAGCACGAAGTCGGGCTCGGGCTCGACCTCGAGCGCGAACGGCTCGGACAAGTCCTCGAGCGAAACGACGAACAAGAAGTATTGATCGGCGGCTGAC
>DATDCR010000471.1:0-7654 GCA_036524215.1 Burkholderiales bacterium | reverse complement strand
GGCGGTACAGCGCTTCGAGGCGCCGCTGAACGTCGCCGCGCTGCTCGAGCGGCTGTCGATGGCCGGAAGGAAAATCGCGGTGGAAAGGAACGGAGAGATCGTGCCGAAGAGCGCGCATGCCGAAACGCTGATCGCCGATGGCGACCAGCTCGAGATCGTCGTCGCGGTGGGAGGCGGCTGAACATGAGTGACAACCTCGTCATCGCCGGCAAGACCTACACTTCGCGCCTGCTCGTAGGCACCGGCAAGTATCGCGACTTCGCGCAGACGCGCGAGGCGGTCGAAGCCTCCGGCGCGCAGATCGTGACGGTGGCGATCCGGCGCACGAACATCGGCCAGAACCGCGGCGAGCCGAGCCTTCTCGATGCATTGCCGCCCTCCAAGTGGACGTATCTGCCGAATACGGCCGGCTGCTACAACGCGACGGACGCCGTGCGCACGCTGCGCCTCGCGCGCGAGCTCCTCGATGGCCATGATCTCGTGAAGCTCGAGGTGCTCGGCGACCCGCAGACGCTGTATCCCAACATGCCCGAGACGCTGAAGGCGGCCGGCGAGCTGGTGAAGGACGGCTTCAAGGTCATGGTGTACTGCTCGGACGACCCGATCCAGGCGCAGATGCTGGAAGCGCTCGGTTGCGTGGCCGTGATGCCGCTCGCGTCGCTGATCGGCTCCGGGATGGGAATCCTCAATCCGTGGAACCTCCAGCTCATCATCGAGAAAGTAAAGGTGCCGGTGCTGGTCGATGCCGGCGTCGGCACGGCGTCCGATGCCGCGGTCGCGATGGAGCTCGGGTGCGACGGCGTGCTGATGAACACGGCGATCGCGGCGGCGCGCGATCCGGTGCTGATGGCGAAAGCCATGCGCAAGGCCGTCGAAGCCGGGCGCGAGGCGTTCCTGGCCGGCCGCATGCCGAAGAAGCTCTACGCGGCGACGCCGAGCTCGCCGACCGAAGGAAAGATCTCGTCGAAAGCGGCCTGAACCGTCCCATACGCAGCTATGTGCTGCGGCAGGGGCGGACGACGCCCGCGCAGAAGCGCGCGCTCGACGAGCTGCTTCCCGTTTACGGCATCCCGTTCGGCGAGCGCATCGCCTCCCGGCGGGGCGCGCCGCTCGTGCTCGAGATCGGCTCGGGCATGGGCGAGACCACCGCGGCGATCGCCAAGGCACACCCGGAGCTCGAGTTCATCGCCATAGAGGTCCATGGGCCCGGCGTCGGCGCGCTTCTCAAGCAGGTCGCCGAGCACGAGCTAAAAAACGTCCGCGTGGTCCGCCACGACGCGATGGAGGTGCTCGAGCGCATGGTGCCGGACGAAGCCCTGGCCGCGATCCACCTCTTTTTTCCCGACCCGTGGCCGAAGAAGCGCCACCACAAGCGGCGGCTGGTACAAGCTTCGTTCGCCAAGCTGGCGGCGACCAAGTTGAAGGAAGGCGCAATCCTGCACGCGGCCACCGACTGGCCGGACTACGCCGAACACATGCATGCGATGCTTTCGGCCGAGCCGCTGCTCGAGCCGGCCGAAAAGGGACTCGTGGCGCGGCCGCTTACGAAGTTCGAGTCACGCGGACAGCGACTGGGACACCCGATCCGCGACCTGTACTTTCGGCGCCGACAAAAAGCCCGAGCAACTCGTTGAGGAAGAGGCGGCCGCGCTCGGTGGGACGGATGCGCTGCCAGTCGCGCGCGAGCAGGCCTTTGCGTTCCGCCTCGGCGAGCTGTTTTTCCACCAGCAGCATGGGCAGGCCGGTGCGCTCCTGGAAAAGCGCGACGGGGAAACCTTCGATCAGGCGTAAGGCGTTCAGCATGAATTCGAATGGCAGCTCGCCCGGCTCGACATTCGCTTCCCGCGCCAAGGTAGATGGGGCAGCAAGGTAGTCGCGCGGCTGCTTGATGCGCTCGTGTCGCGTGATGCGGTCCGGGAAGCTCACCTTGCCGTGTGCACCGGCACCGATGCCGACGTAGTCGCCGAATTCCCAGTAGTTCAGGTTGTGGCGGCAGCGGTGGCCTGGCTTGGCGAAGGCGGAAGTCTCGTAATGCTCATAGCCGTGCTCGGCGAGCATTTCCTCCAGCGCGAGCTGCATGTCGGCGCAGGCATCGTGCTCCGGCAGCCGCGGCGGACGGCTGTAGAAAGCCGTGTTCGGCTCGATCGTGAGCTGGTAGGCGGAAACGTGCGGCGCACCGCAGACGAGCACCTGCTGGAGGTCGGCGCGCGCCATGTCGAGAGTCTGGCCCGGCAGCCCATACATGAGGTCGAGATTCACGTTGCTGAAGCTGGCGAGGGCCGCATCGACCGCGCCGCGTGCCTCGCGTGCCGAATGAATCCGGCCAAGCGCGCTCAGCATGGCGTCGTCGAAGCTCTGCACGCCGAGCGAAATGCGATTGACGCCGGCTTCGCGGTAGCCGCGGAAGCGCGCGGCCTCGACGGTGCCGGGATTCGCCTCGAGCGTGACCTCGGCAATCGGCTCCACCGGCATGCGCGCGCGCACCGCGGAAAGAAGCTCGTCGATGGCTTCCGGTGAGAACAGGCTCGGCGTTCCGCCGCCGATGAAGACGCTGACCAGCCGCCGTCCCCACACGGCAGGCAGCGTCGCCTCGAGGTCGGCGACCAGCTTGGCGACGTAGTCGCGCTCCGGCAGCTCGCCCGCGCGCTCATGCGAGTTGAAGTCGCAGTAAGGGCATTTGCGCACGCACCACGGAACGTGGACATAGAGCGACAGCGGCGGAAGCGCGGCTAAGTGGATTGCCATTGCGGCAGCAGCTCGAGAAGCCGTCGCAGCGCGAGCGCGCGATGGCTGATGCGGTTCTTCACCGCCGGATCGAGCTCCGCCGCAGTCTTCTTCAGCGGAGAAACCCAGAACAGCGGGTCATAGCCGAAGCCGTTCTTGCCGCGCGGCGCGCGAGCGATCTCGCCGTGCCACAGCCCTTCGGCGATGAGCGGCCGCGGATCATCGGCGTGCCCGACGAGCACCATCACGCAGCAGTAGTAGGCGCGCCGCTCTTCCTTCAGCGCCGACAGCAGCTTCGCGTTGTTGCGCGCGTCGCGCTCCTCGCGCGATCCCTCGCGGCCGGCGTAATACGCGGAATGCACGCCCGGCTCGCCGCCGAGGACCGGCACGCAGAGACCCGAGTCATCGGCGAGCGCCGGCAACCGGGCGGCACGGCTCGCGTGGCGTGCCTTGGCCAGCGCGTTCTCGACGAAGCTGTGGTGGGGCTCCTCGGCCTCGCCGATGCCAAGCTCGGCTTGCGGCACGAGCGTAATGCCCGGGCCGACGATGGCCTGGATCTCGCGGATCTTGCCCGGATTGCCGGAGGCGACGACCAGCTTCACTTCAGCTCGTACTCCACCAGCCAGTAGTACTCGAGCGCGCGGTAGGCGAACTGCCTCGCCTGGGGCTCGAGCGCCGCGCGAAGCGCGCTCTCGGTCGGGAAGTTCTTCAGCACGCGACTTTCGCTGCCGTCGGCCAGGCGGCGCAGCTGATACGTGTTCCCTTCACTATCGCGCTCGGCGATCGGCGTGCTCGAGCCCTCGACGTAAAGGTTGTCGGCGACGAGCACACGTGCCCCGCGCTCGAGCCTGGCGTGGAAAGATTCGAGAAAGGCGTCGATGCGCGAGAGCGGCACGTGCGACCACCAGAACACGGCGAGCGCACCATCGAAGCGGCCGAGTCGCTCCTCGAGCGCATAGGCGTCGCCGGATTCGAAGCACACATTGCAGGTTCCATAGTCCTTGGACCGCGCGATGCGCATCGGTTCTTCCGCCGCATCGACGGCGACGATGCTGGCGGCGGTGCGGGCGACCAGCGCGGTCCAGTAGCCGGTGCCGCAGGCCACCTCGAGCACGCGCCGCTTCGCGAGCCGCGCCGGTATGTACGAGCGCAACACGGCGAGGTCGGCCTGCCGCTCCGGCTTGGCGTAGATCGCTTCGTATTCGCCGGCGCGACGGCGGTAGTAAGCAACGAGCTCAGCCGAGGCCAAGGACCCTTCGCTGGTGGCCGATGAGCTCGCGGATGCCGCGCTCGCCGAGGCCGATCAGCTCGTCGAGCTGGGCGCGGCCGAACGCCTCGCCTTCGGCGGTACCTTGCACCTCGACGAAATTGCCGGCGCCGGTCATGACGATGTTCATGTCGCAGCCGCAGGCCGAATCTTCGGCGTAATCGAGGTCGAGGACCGGCACGCCGCGATACACGCCGACGGATACCGCGGCGACGAAATCGCGGATCGGCGACTGCTGGATCAGCTTCTTCTCCTTCAGCCAGGTGACGGCGTCGTGCAGCGCGACGAAAGCGCCGGTAATCGCAGCCGTGCGAGTGCCGCCGTCGGCCTGCAGCACGTCGCAGTCCAGCTGGATGGTTCTTTGCCCGAGCGAGGCGAGGTCCACGACCGCGCGCAGCGAGCGTCCCACCAAGCGCTGGATCTCCTGCGTGCGGCCGCTTTGCTTGCCGCGCGCCGCTTCGCGATCGGTGCGCGTGTTGGTGGAGCGCGGCAGCATGCCGTACTCCGCCGTCACCCAGCCGCGGCCGCTGTCCTTGAGAAAGCCCGGCACGCGCTCCTCGACCGAAGCGGTGCACAGCACCCGCGTCTCGCCGAACGCGACGAGCACGGAGCCCTCGGCGTGCTTGGTAAAGCCGCGCTGGATGTGGACCGGACGCAAATCCGCCGGCTGGCGGCCCGAAGGCCTCAAGGCACCTGGCCCTTGCGCAAGGCCGCCTTGAGCTCGGCGATCGCCTTCTCCACATCCTCGTCCGACATGCGCAGGAAATCCAGGTCGGTGGCGGTGAGATCGCGCACTTCCGTGCGCTCGACGTCGGCATCGGCAGCCGCCACTTGTTCCTCGGCCCAGGTCATCGCCAGCACGGAGATATTGTCGCACTGCGGCCCGCCCCTTCTTTCGGCCAGCTCGACGAGCTCGGGGATGGCGGTTTCGAGCGCATGCGTCGTCAATGCATGCATCATCTGGCGCTGCGTCAGCGGACCCCAGAACCCGTCGGAGCAGAGCAGCAGGATGTCTTCCTTGGCGAGCTGCACTTTCGCCGCCGCATCCGGACGCGGCGCCTGGTAGCCGCCGAGGCACTGCAACAGCCGATTGCGTTCCGGATGGGAGGTGATCGCCTCCTCGCGGATGCGGCCCTCCTCGACGAGCTGCTGCACCACCGTGTGATCGCGCGTGCGCTGCAGGATGCGTCCCTGGCGGATGTGATACAGGCGGCTGTCGCCGACGTGTCGCCAGTAGGCATAGCCGTCCTGCACCACGCAGCTCACCAGCACGGTGCGCGGTGTATCGGAATAGCCGCGCCGTTCCGCCTCGCGCACGATCGCCGCGTGCGCAGCGCCGATGGTGCGCACGAGGAACTCGTCGGGATCGGCGAGGCGCGGCCGCGCCTCCCTTTCGAACGCCGCGCCCAGCAGCCGTACCGCGAGCTCGGCGGCAAGCTCGCCGTGCAGGTGCCCGCCGAGGCCATCGGCCACCGTCATAAGCACGCAGTCCGGCGTCGACCAGCAGCCGATGCGGTCCTGGTTGATGCGACGGGCGCCGATGCGCGTGTCCTGTGCGACCGAGTATTTCATCGCACGCGCCGCCGCAGGGCTTGCCGCAGCTGGCCGAAGAGCGGCGTGCCGGCCCGGTGCTCCGGATCCTTCTCGCCGAGCAGGGCCTTCTGCAGGGCGAACACGCTTTGCGGCCGCTCAAGGTGGTCGAGTCGCAGGCACCAGTCGACGATGTCCAGCAGCACGATGGAATACTGCTCGGCCCAGGCGCGGCGCGCGGGAATCAGCTCGTCTTTCTCCAGCCGCTTGTGCGCCGGCTGCGGCGCCTTGCCCGAGAGGCACGCGTAGACCGTCGCGCCGACGGAATAGATGTCGGTCCACGGCCCGAGCTCGCCGCGCCGTGCGTACTGCTCGGGCGCCGCGAACCCCGGCGTATAGGTCGGCGGCAGCTTCACGCCCTCGGCCGAGAGCGTCTGCCGCGCGGCGCCGAAGTCGATCAGGATCGGCGAGCCGTCGTTACGCAGGTAGACGTTCGCCGGCTTGATGTCGAGATGCAGCAGCTTGTTCGTATGCACCTCGCGCAGCCCGTTCAAGAGCTGCGCGAACGTCGCGCGCAGCCATACCTCGTCCGGCATGCCCACGCGCTTCTGGATGTGCTCCTGCAACGAGCGCCCGCGCTCGTAGCGCATGACGAGGTAGACCGTCTCGTTGGCGCGAAAGAAATTCAGCACCCGCACGACATTCGGATGCGAGAGCCCGGCGAGCGCGCGGCCTTCCTCGAAGAAGCACTTCATGCCGTAGCGAAAGCGCGCGAGGTCGGCCTCGGCCACCTTCGGCA
Organism: Burkholderiales bacterium; assembly: GCA_036524215.1. Classification (GTDB taxonomy): domain Bacteria; phylum Pseudomonadota; class Gammaproteobacteria; order Burkholderiales; family SG8-39; genus SCGC-AG-212-J23. The sequence goes on along the minus strand of DATDCR010000471.1, from coordinate 1,334 downwards.
CGCCGCCCGGCTCGGTGCGCACGGCGAGCGTCGAGGGCAGGTATTCCTTGATCACCACCGGCGAGTCGTTCTCGTCGTGCGCCAGATAGACGACGGAGAAGCCGCCCGACGAGAGCGTGCGAACGATGCGGTAATTTTCGAGACGGGTGCCTGCCCGCAGCGCCTGATTGAGTGCTTGATTGGCTTGGGGCGGCATCTCCTCCTATCATAACGAATGATCCACAGCATGACGGGCTATGCGACGGCCGAAGCGCCCCTTCCGTCGCCGCTTTCTTCGGATGCTGCGCGTGGCTCGCTTTCCATCGAGCTGCGCACCGTAAATTCACGCTTCCTCGACCTCCAGTTTCGCGTTTCGGAAGACCTGCGTGCCCTCGAGCCGATGCTGCGCGAAATGATTGGCGCCCGCATCTCGCGCGGCAAGGTCGACTGCCGCGCGTTCCTCAACCAGGGGGCGGCGCTTCCCGGCAAGGGCGGGCTGAACGCCGACGTCGTGGCGCGGCTGGGCGAGCTCGCGAACGAGGTCGCGAGGCTGGTGCCGCAGGCGGCGCCGCTGCGCGTGGCGGACATCCTGCGCTGGCCGGGCGTCGTCACCGAGACTCCGCTCAGCGAAGAGGAGATCCGCAAGCTCGCGGCCGATCTTTGCCGCAAGGCGCTCGACGATCTCGTCGCCTCGAGGCGGCGCGAAGGCGAGAAGCTCGCCAACGCCATCCGCGAGCGCATCGCCTCGATGCGCCGCCGGCTGGAAGAGGTCACGCCGCTCGTGCCGCAGGCGCTTGCCGCCTACCAAGCGAAGCTCGCCGAACGCCTTCGGGAGGCGATCGGCTCGGCGCTCGGCGACGCCTTCGACGATCGCGTGCGGGCCGAGCTCGCCGTGTTTGCCAACAAGGCGGACGTCGACGAAGAGCTCACGCGGCTGCGCGCGCACCTCGAAGAGGTGGATCGCATCCTCGCCAAGGGGGGGGCCATCGGCAAGCGCCTCGACTTCATCGCGCAGGAGCTCAATCGCGAGGCGAACACCCTCGCCTCGAAGGCCGCGGGCCAGGACATCAGCGACTGCGCGCTCGAGCTGAAGCTCCTCATCGAGCAAATGCGCGAGCAGGTTCAGAACATCGAATGACGGGTCGCCTCTTCGTGATCACGGCGCCCTCCGGGGCAGGCAAGACCTCGCTCATCGACGCGGTGATGCGCGCCGACCCGACGCTGAAGATCAGCGTCTCCTACACGACGCGGCCGCCGCGCGGCAGCGAGAAGAACGGCGTGGATTACCACTTCGTGGACCTGCCCACCTTCCTCGCCATGCGCAGGCGCGGCGAGTTCCTCGAGAGCGCCGAGGT
>DATDCR010000470.1:0-13732 GCA_036524215.1 Burkholderiales bacterium | reverse complement strand
CCTCTCGCCTTCGGCCGGATGATGATCTCCACATCGCGGTCAAGCTGCGTCAGGAAACGAAGCAACCGCTCGGAGGAAAACCGGCTGAGCTTGTAATTCTTCAGCTCGGACACATGCGGCTGCGAGATGCCGAAGAGCTCTGCCGCTGCCGCCTGCGGCAGCTTGCGTGCGGCAATCAGCTCGTTGATCTGCATGGCGAGCTTGACCCGCAGCTTGCGTTCCCCGGCGTCGGCAAGACCGAGATCCACGAACACGTCACCCGAGCCAACCTCCACCTTCTCACGCTTTCTTGTCATATCGCGCCTCGTAATCTTCCTTCGCCGCCTTCAAACGCCTGTTGACCAGGTCCACGTCCGTCTTGGCCGTCTCGATCCCCCGAGGCGACTTCTTCTGAAAGCAATGCAGGACATAGATTGCTTTTGCGAAGCGCACAACGTAGACGACCCGGTAGGTGCCGCCTTGGCCATCCTCGACCAGCTCGTATACGCCGGCACCTTCGCCCTTCCAGGGCTTCGCCGATCGCGGTACGCCACCCTGCTGCACTACGCCAAGTGCGTAGCCGAGGTCGTCCACCACCTCCTCGGGAAAGGCGAGCAAATCCTTTTTTGCCGATCCCACCCAATGCAGCGGCCTTTCGCGACGAGCCAGCATTATACCCTATTCGATATAGGCGGCATTTCTCCGAAGCGAGCGCATGCCCTTTGGACTGCTCAACGTGCCGCCATCGTTCCGGCTGACGCGGTTGCGCCAGCTGCATTTCCCGGAGGGACCTTGACCGTCAATAACGACGACAAGACAGCGACCAATTCCGCAACGATGTGAACACCTTCGCCCGTCTGGTCGTCGAAAACGCAATCGCGAATGCGGGGTCAGTGGCGCCGCGCTGAGCCGGTCCCCAGTGGCTTGATTCACATCAAGTTAACCGGAGAGAGCGCCTCCTAGCATCCTTCGGTGCTAAGGCGCATTCAGTCGCTGCTGCAGTGGGGCTTCCTCCGGGTCGAGGGCCTCTTCAACCTCGCCTTCGGCGAGAAGCTGAACCCGCTCTACTACATCGGCCCGATCTCGTATTACCTGATGTGGCTGATCGTCTTCAGCGGCCTGTATCTCTATATCTTCTTCGAGACGAGCGTCACGGGCGCGCACCAGTCGGTGGAAGCGCTGACGCATGCCCAGCCCTGGGCGGGCGGCGTGCTGCGCTCGGTGCACCGCTACGCCTCCGACGGCGTGGTGCTGACGATGCTGCTGCACATGACGCGCCACTGGGCGTTCGACCGCTACCGCGGCTTCCGCTGGTTCTCGTGGGTGAGCGGCGTGGTCCTCTTGTGGCTCGTCTATACGGCCGGCATCAATGGCTACATGCTGCCGTGGGATCGCCTGGCGAAGTTCGTCACCATCGCGACGGCGGAGTGGTTCGACTGGCTGCCGGTGTTCAACGGCACGCTGGTGCGCAACTTCATCTTCGAGCAGAACGTCAACGACCGGCTCTTCTCGCTCCTTTCCTTCATCCACATCGGCGTGCCGCTCGCCGTGCTGGCGCTCCTCTGGATCCACACGCAGCGCGTGCCGCAGGCGCGCACCACGCCGCCGCTACCCATCGTTGCCATGCTCACCGGCGCGCTCGTGGTGCTGTCCCTCATCGAGCCGGCGGTGAGCCAGAACGCCGGCGATGCGCTGCACGCGATCGGCTTCGACTGGTTCTACCTGCCGGTCTACGCGCTTCTCTACCGCTGGACCCCCGGCGAGGTGTGGTTGCTGGTCGGCGGGGCGACCGCGCTGTTTCTCTTCCTTCCCTGGCTGCCGCCGAAGAAGCGCGCCAACGAGCACTACATGCTGGTGCGCCCGGACAACCGCATCGTCATGGTGCGCGAAGGCGAAACCGTGCTCGACGCCGGCCTGCGCGAAGGCATCGCGCTGCCCTTCGAATGCCGTAACGGCGGCTGCGGGCAGTGCAAGGCCACGCTCGCCAGCGGCAACGTGGACTACGGCGCCTACCAGCCCGACGTGCTCACCGAAGCGGAGCGCGCGGCCGGCGCCGTGCTCACGTGCTCGTGCACGCCGCTCGGCGATATCGAGCTCGAGTACGTCCCGGCGAAGACGCCGGGCAACTTGCCGATCCGGGTGCGCGAGGCCTCGGTAGAGTCGATGGAGCGGCTCGCGCCGGACGTCATGCGCGTGATCCTGAAGCTCGAGGACGGTCCGATCGAGTTCTACGCCGGCCAGTACATCAACATCGTGCTCGAAGACGGCGCGAAGAGGAGCTTCTCCTTCGCCACCGCGCCCCAGGTCCACGATCGCATCGAGCTGCATATCCGGCGCATTCCCGGCGGACGCTTCACCGGGCAGGTGTTCGAGCGCATGCAGCCGGGCGACCGGCTGCGCTTCGAAGGGCCGCTCGGCTCCTTCTTCCTGCGCGAGAGCGCCGACAAGCCGATGATCTTCGTCGCCGGCTCGACCGGCTTCGCGCCCGTGAAGAGCATGCTCGAGTACGCCTTCGCGCGCGGCCTGCGCCGGCCGATGCTGCTCTACTGGGGCGTGCGGCGGCCGGCGGATCTGTACCTCGCGGCGCTGCCCGAGCAGTGGGCGCGGGAGCACCCGACCTTCAAGTTCGTGCCGGTCGTTTCCGACCCCGAGCCCGAGGACCACTGGCAAGGGCGCACCGGCCTCGTCCACCAGGCGATCCTCGAGGACTTTCCCGATCTCGCCGGCTACCAGGTGTACGCCTGCGGCTCGGTCGCGATGGTGGAGGCGGCGCATCCTGCGTTTCGCGCGCGCGGCCTGGCGCAGGACGACTGCTTCTCCGACGCGTTTCGCCTTGCGCCGCAGGTAGCGCGGCTCGGTGGCGCCGCGTGAAGCAGGTGCTGCGCATCGCCGCCCAGCTCGCCCTCTACGTGCCGCTGATGGCGCTCATCGGCTACTTCTCGACCGAGCCGCCCTTCTCCGCCGTCGCGCCGGGACAGGCGCTGGTCCGGCTTTCGTTCATCCACGCGGCGCAACGCAAGCACGCCTGCCGCGAGCGCAGCGCTGCGGAGCTCGCCAAGCTCGCGCCGAACATGCGCGCCGCTCTGGACTGCCCGCGCGAGCGCGCCGATGTGCTGGTCGAGCTCGAGCTCGACGGCGCCGTCGTCCTGCGCCGCAACGTCAGGCCTTCGGGCTTGCAGCGCGACGGCAATGCAGCGCTCTACGCGCGGCTGCCGGTCCGCGCCGGACGGCACCACATCGTCGCGCGGCTGCGCGACCGCGCCGAAGGCGACTTCAACTATCTCGCCGACAAGGACGTCTCGCTCGACGCGGGCGGCGTGGTGCTCATCGACTTCAATGCAAACCAGGGAGGCTTCCTCTTCCGTGGCTGAATTGTCCATCTCGGGCAACCCGTCCATCGCCGGCGCGGTGGGCGTTGCCAGGTACGACCTCACCGTTCCCGCCGATTCACGCCGCGCGCTCGCCGCCGGCTGGCTATGGCTCGCGCTGTGCGCGCTGCTCGCTTCCGGCCTCTTCTCGGTGCTGCTGGTGCTGTCGCGCGCCCCGCTCGTAAAGGACGTCTTTCCGCTGGTCGACTTCTTCCGCGTGGCGCTCGTCGTGCACGTCGACCTCTCGGTGCTCGTCTGGTTCGCCGCCTTCGCCGGCCTGCTGTGGACGATCAACGGCTCGGCGCGCGTGCTGTGGCTCGGCTGGATCGGGCTCGGCGCTGCTGCGCTTGGCGCCCTCGGCTTCTGCCTCGCCCCGTTCGCCGATGCCGGGGTCCCGCTGATGAGCAACTACATCCCGGTGCTCGATGGAGCGCTGTTCCTGCGTGCGCTCGTGCTCTTCGCCATCGCCTGCGCGATCGTCGTGCTGCGGGCGCTCCTTACCGCGCCGCGCATCGGTACGCGGCCCGGCGGCAGCGCGGCGCTGCGCTTCGGCCTCAACGCCGCGGCCGTCTCCGCCGCGGTGGCGCTGATCGCTTTCGCCTGGTCGTACGCCGCAGTTCCGGCGTCCGTCGAGCGCAAGGCATATTTCGAGGTGCTGTTCTGGGGCGGCGGCCATGTGCTGCAGTTCACCTGGACGCTGCTCATGTTCGTCGCCTGGCTGTGGCTCGCCGATGCCATCGGCGCGCGCAATCCGCTCTCGCCGCGCATCGCCATCCTGCTTTTCGCCATCGCGCTCGCCGCCGTGTTCGCGACGCCGCTCATCTATCTCGCCTACGACGTGACCTCCGTGCAGCACTACCGCATGCAGACCTGGCTGATGCGCGTCGGTGGCGGCCTCGCGATCGTGCCCTTCGCCGGCGCCGTCGCCTTTTCCGTGCTCTCGGCCGGGAATCGGTCGGCAAGTACCGCCCCGCTGCGCTCGGCGCTCCTTTGGTCGCTTGCGCTCTTCGGCGCCGGCGGCCTCATCGGCCTCGCCATCAGCGGCAGCAACGTGAAGATCCCGGCGCACTATCACGGCGCCATCGTCGGCGTGACGCTCGCGCTGATGGGCCTCGTCTACCACCTGCTGCCGCGCATGGGATTTGCGCGTCCGCAAGGGCGGCTGGCGACGCTGCAGCCCGCGCTCTACGGCGCGGGGCAGCTGATGCACATCACCGGCCTCGTCTGGTCGGGCGGGTACGGCGTGCAGCGCAAGGTGGCAGGCGCCGACCAGGTGCTGCGCGGTGCCGATCAAATCGCGGCCATGGGCTTGATGGGGCTGGGCGGACTGCTCGCCGTCCTGGGCGGCCTGCTCTTCGCGGTGGTCGTGCTGCGCTCGATGCTATGGACCTCGTCTACTTCACGCTGATCGCCATCGGCGTCTACTTCGGCGCCGACTGGATCCTCGATCGCCTCGAGCGTGCGCGCGGCGCGCGCTTCGAAAACCGCCAGATCGTCTTTTTCGCGATCATCCTGCCGCTTGCGCTCGCGTCTTTCTGGCTGATGCGGATCGTCAGCTCGCACTGACGGGAAAAGACTCGGTGTAAGAGGGCGCGGTGGCATAACGCACCTGCATTATCCTTCAGATGAGAACTACTTGCATTTAGAGAATAACCCGCCTATGATGAGGGCGTTCTAAGGGGTCAGCCAGCCAGTCCCCGCTCCTGTCGCAAAGGCAGGGACGAGCCAGCCAGCCGAACGAATAACTGTTCGCTTGGGGGTTCGTCATGAAGGGTTCCAGTTCCAGGTTCGCCGCGCTCTTCGCCGCGCTGCTTCTTTCGTCTTCCGCTCTCGCCGTCGAGTACCCGATCGGCGCGCCGCAGCAGCGCAACGGCATGGAGATCGCCGCGGTCTATCTGCAGCCGATCGAGATGGAGCCCGAGGGCCACATGCGCGCGGCGAGGGAAACCGACGTGCACCTGGAAGCCGACATCCAGGCGATGTCGAGCAACCCGAACGGCTTCAACGAAGGCGCGTGGATCCCGTTTCTCCTCGTCAAGTACGAAGTCGTCAAGCTGCCCGAAGGCAACGTGGTCGCTTCGGGCGACTTCATGCCGATGGTGGCGAACGACGGCCCGCATTACGGCGACAACGTAAAGCTCGCCGGCCCCGGCAAGTACAAGGTCAAGTACACGATCTTCGCGCCGAATGCGCCGGAGAACGCCGCCGGCAGGATGTTCGGCCGCCATACCGATCGCCTCACCGGCGTACGTCCGTGGTTCAAGCCGTTCTTCGTCGAATGGGAGTTCGTCTTCGCCGGCATCGGCAAGAAGGGCGGCTACTGAGATGCGCCTGGTTCTGGCGCTCGTCTGCTCGACGCTCGCCATTCCGGCGCTCGCCGCGGACGAGGATCTCAAGGCGGAAATCATGCGCCTGCGCAGCCGCATCGAAGCGCTCGAGAAAGCGCAGCAGCGCGTCGACGAGGGCCTCGCACGCGAAGAGATCAGCGAGCGCGAGCCCGAGCTCACCAGCCGCCTGAAAGCGGTCGAGTACCAGGCGCTCGGCATGCTGAAGCAGGCGCGCACGGTCGAGGCGCTCGAGGGAATCACGGTCGGCGTGAGCTTCACCACCGTCGGCCAGCGGCCTTCGGAGAAGCTGAACAGCCAGCTCAACTACCGCGCCGATGTGTTCGCCGGCCTGCCGCTGGAGAAGATCGGCGACGTCGAAAGCCGCCTCTTCGCCTCGATCCGCTTCGGGCAGGGCAACGGCCTCAACGACTTCTATTCGTACTCGAAGCCCAACGCCTCCGCCTTTCGCGTCACCGCGGTGAGCCCGGACGACTCGGTCGCCATCCTCGGCCAGGCCTGGTACCAGGCGACGATTCCCCTGCCCTTCGGCGGCTTCAAGCCGCACTCGAAGCAAAGCCTCGAGATCAACTTCGGCAAGATGGATCCGTTCGTCTTCTTCGACCAGAACGCGGCAGCGAACGACGAGACGCGCCAGTTCCTCAACACGGTGTTCGTGCACAACGCGCTCCTCGATGCCGGCGGCGACATCGGCTTCGACGCGAATGGCTTCTCGCCCGGCTTCCGCGCTTCCTATTACAACTACAGCGACAAGCGCGAGCCGTGGCGCCTCTCCGCCGGCGTGTTCGGCGCCGGACAAGGCGCGCGCTATACCAACTCCTTCGCCTCCACGCTTGTCGTCCTCCAGGCCGACAAGCAGTTCCAGCTCGCCGCCGGACTGCCCGGCAACTACCGCGTTTACGCCTGGCGCAACAGCGCGGCGCCGACCTTCGCCGACGAGACCGAATCGCGGCGCGGCATCGGCGCATCGCTCGACCAGCGCATCACGGATGCGACGACGCTTTTCCTGCGCTACGGACACCAGACCCGCGGCGCGGCGGTGCGCTTCAATCGCGCGCTCACCGCCGGTGCGGAGATCCGCGGCTCGTCGTGGAACCGCGGCGGCGACTCGATCGGCCTCGCGCACGGCTGGCTGCGCACGGCGAGCGCCTTCCACGAAGCCTCCGGCTACGGCGCCACCGGCAGCGAGCAGGTCACCGAGCTCTATTACCGCTACCGCATCAACAAGCAATTCGAGCTCTCGCCCGATCTCCAGTTCATCCGCCATCCCGGCGGCAACCCGGATACGCGCTATGCCTATTTCGCCGGTCTGCGTGCCCAGATCACTTATTAGCGCCGCGCTGGTTGCGCTCTCGATGGCTGTGCAAGCGCAGGAGCTGCACACCGTGACGGTCACGCTGCGCGATGGAAAGCTCATCCCGCCGACGCTCGAAGTGCCGGCCCACACGCGCTTCAAGATCGTGATCCGCAACGAAGGCCGCGGTCCGGCGGAGTTCGAAAGCCGGTCGCTGCGCAAGGAGAAGGTGCTCGCGCCAGGCGCAACCTCGTTTGTCGTGGTCGCGCCGCTCAAGCCGGGCACTTACGACATGTTCGACGAGTTCCACGAGAAGACGGCGACCGGAACCATCGTCGCGAGATAGGAAGGAACAAGCATGACCAGCGCACTCATCATCGTCTGGCGGGAATCGGTCGAGGCGATCCTCGTCATCGCCATCCTCTACGCGTGGCTGCGCAACAACGACGCGAGGGCCGGCTTGCGCTGGCTCGGCTACGGTGTCGCGGCCGGGCTCGCCGTCGCCGCGATGCTGGGCGCCGCCATGGTCGCGCTGCACGCCAGCTTCGAATGGTTCCAGGCCCTCATTCTCTTCGCGGCGGCGCTCCTCATCGTGCAGATGGTCGGCTGGATGCGCGAGCACGGCCGCACGCTGAAGCGCGAGCTCGAGTCCGGTGCGCACAAGGCGCTCGTCTCCGGCAACTTCGCCGGACTCGCGCTCCTGGCGGCCATTGCGGTGGCGCGCGAAGGCGCGGAGACGGTGCTCTTCCTTTACGGCCTCGTCGTCGAGCAATCCGGCAGCGGACTCGCCGCCGTCGGCGCCGGTGCGGCGCTTGGACTCATCGCCGCGATCGCGACGTTCTGGCTGCTCTCGAGCGGCGCGCGCTGGATGTCGTGGCCGACTTTCTTCCGGGTGAGCGAGGCGCTCCTGCTCGTGTTTGCCTCGGCGCTCGTCGTCGGCGGCGTCGATCGCCTGCTCGACATGGGTGTGCTGCTGGCCGAGGCGCCCCATTGGGACAGCGCCTGGCTGATCGACGACGCACGCGGCGTCGGCAACGTGCTGCAGCAGTTTGCCGGCTATCGCGCACGGCCCGATACCTACGAGCTCGGCGCCTGGCTCGGCTACTGGCTCCTCGCCTTCGGCTGGCTGAACCGAGCGCGGCTCCTCAAGCATGCGTAGCCCGACCCTGGTGCACCAGCCGACGGCGCTCAGCGCGATCGGCGATTTCCTGCGCCGCCATCAGCGCGCGATCGTCGCCCTGCAATGGGCACTCGTGCTCTTCTACGCCGTGCTTCTCGTGGTCCCGGCCTTCATGGCCCTGCCGCCGGAGCGGGCAACGATCCTCGACAACCTCACGCGCTTCGCGCAGTTCCTGTTCTGGGGCATCTGGTGGCCGTTCGTGCTGCTGTCGGTGATCGCCTTCGGCCGGCTCTGGTGCGGCTTCCTCTGTCCGGAAGGCGCGCTCACGGAATGGGCGAGCCGCCACGGCGCCGGAAAACGCATGCCGCCATGGCTGCGCTGGAGCGGCTGGCCGTTCGTCGCCTTCGGCACGACGACGATCTATGGCCAGATGGTCTCCGTCTACGAATATCCGAAGCCGGTGCTCGTGATTCTCGGCGGCTCGACGCTCGCCGCGATCGGCGTCGGGCTCCTTTACGGTAAAGGCAAGCGCCTGTGGTGCCGGCACCTTTGTCCGGTATCGGGCGTGTTCGCCCTGTTGGCGCGACTTTCGCCATTCCACTACAAGGTGGATCTGCTGGCCTGGGCGCAATCGCCGGCGCGCGCGCAGCCGATCAATTGCGCGCCGCTCGTGCACATCAAGTCGATGACCGGCGCCGCCGAGTGCCACATGTGCGCGCGCTGCTCGGGGCACAAGCAGGCCATCCGCCTGGCCGCGCGCTGGCCAGGCCGGGAAGTCATTGAGACGACAACAGCATCCGTCTGGCAGTCACGGCTCGTGGTCTGGGGCATGCTCGGCATCGCCGCCGGCGCCTTCCAATGGTCGGCGAGCCCGTGGCTGGTCGCCGCGAAGCAGCGCATCGCGGCATGGCTGATCGAGCGCGACATCGCCTGGCCCCTCGCACCGGTCGGCCACTGGTGGCTCTTCACGCACTACCCGGATGTGAACGACGTGTTCACGTGGCTCGACGGGGCGATGCTGCTCGGCTACATCAGCGCCACCGCACTCGCGCTCGGCACATCGGTGAGCATCGCCCTGTGGCTCGCCGAGAAGGCGCTCGGCCGCGAAGACGCGCGCCATGGGCTCGCGCTGGCGCTGACCCCGCTCGCCGGCTTCACGATCTTCCTCGGCCTGTTCACGCTCACCACGACGCAGCTTGCCGCCGAAGGGCTGCGCATCGCCTGGCTGCCGCAAGTGCGTGCGGCCGTGCTTGCCGTCGCCGTCTTCTGGAGCGCCACGCTCGCCTTTGCGTGGATCCGCCGGCAGCGCGCGCACGCCGCGCGCCGCCTGAGCGCATTTCTTGCGATGCTCGCCGCGTCGGCCCTGCCGGTGGCGAGCTATGCCATGCTGTTCTACGGTTGGTAAACCACAAAGGAGGATGTTCATGACCAAGCGCGTGCTTCTCGTTGCAACCCTCGTAGCGTTCTCGTCCGGCGCCGGGGCGGCCGCCAATTGCCCGAAGCATCCGAAGAAGGAATGGATGCCGCAGGCCGAGGCCAAGGCGAAGATCGAGGCGCAGGGCTACAAGATCTCGAAGTTCAAGGTCGACGGGAACTGCTACGAGATCTACGGCTTCGACAAGGACGGCAAGAAGGCCGAGGTGTACTTCGACACGAAGACCCTCGCTGTGGTGAAAGCCGAGATACGCAAGTAGGCCCGGTGGCGGTCTGGGACCTGGGCGTGCGCCTGGCGCACTGGGTGCTCGCCCTGCTGATCGTCGTCGACCTCTTCAACGAAGCCGGCGCGAATCCGTGGCATCGCTATCTCGGCTATGCCGCGGCCGCCCTTGTCGTAGTGCGGCTCGCGTACGGTTGGCGACTGGGCGGCCACCCCGATCCGCGCGCCATGCTGGCGCTCGCGCGGCGTGCGCCTGCGTACGCGAGTGACCTGCGCGCCGGCGGTCGAGCGCGCTTCGTCGGTCATAACCCGCTCGGCGCCCTGATGGCATTCGCCGTCTGGGCACTGGTCCTCTCCCTCGCCCTCACCGGCTGGATGCTGCAGCTCGACAGCTTCTGGGGCGAGGACTGGCTGCAGGACACGCACGCGCTCGCGGCCTACGCCCTGGGCGGGCTGATCGTGGTCCACGTCGGCGGCGTGTGGTTCACGAGCCGCGCGTACGGCACCAACCTCGCCGTGAGCATGATCACCGGCCGCAAGCGCCTGCCGGACTAAATACAGGGTCGGTGACGCAGATCAAGGGCGTCGTGCAGCCGCGCAGTAGGGTGGAGTCCTTCGATGGAAATCTTCATCGACGGCCGGAAGGTCGAGGCCGCTCCCGGCACGCGCCTCATCGACGCCGCTGCCGATGCCGGGATAGCGATCCCGAGCCTTTGCCATCACCGCGAGCTGAACCCGACGGCGAACTGTCGCCTTTGCATGGTCGAGGTGGAAGGCTGGCGCACGGAGATGGCGGCGTGCGCGCTGCAGGTCACCGAAGGCATGCGCGTTCGCACCGAGACGCCGCGCATCGCCGAAGCAAGGCGCGCCGCGCTCGAGCTCGTGCTCGCGCGCTACCACGATCCGCAATGGGGAAAGCCGGATCGCGTGGAGAGCGAGTTCGAATACTGGTGCCGGCGCTATGACGTGACGGTGCCGGGCAGCGTGAAAAGCCCGGGACCGCTTCCGGCCGATGCGGATCGGCATCCCTTCATCCGCGTGGATCTGAACCGCTGCATCCTGTGCACGCGCTGCGTGCGCGCCTGCGCCGAGCTGCAGGGTCGCCACGTGTGGGGCATCGCCGCCCGCGGCGAACGCTCGCACGTCGTCGCCGGCATGGAGCAGACGATGCTCGAGGCGCGCTGCGAGTCGTGCGGCGCCTGCATGGCGTTCTGCCCGACGGGCGCGCTCGAGAACCGCGCCGCGGCCGAGGCCGGCATCCCCGAGCGCCGCGTCACCACGGTCTGCCCGTATTGCGGCGTCGGCTGCAGCTACGACCTCGCCGTGCGCGGCGAGAAGGTCGTCGCCGTGCTGTCGAACCCGTACGCGCCGGTGAACGGCATGCACCTTTGCGTGAAGGGCCGCTTCGGCGCGGGCTTCCTGCATCACGCCGATCGCCTGCAAAGGCCTCGCATCCGGCGCTGGCTGCTCGAAGGCGGCACACGCCGGCCCGATGAGCCGCGCGGCGACTGGGTCGACACGGACTGGGCCACAGCGCTCGGCATCGTGGTTGAACAACTGGAAGGAATGCGCAAGGCCAGCGGGCCCGATGCCATCGGCGTGCTCGCCTCCGCGAAATGCACGAACGAAGAGAACTACCTGCTGCAGAAGCTCGCCCGCCAGGTCATCGGCACGCACAACGTCGATCATTGCGCGCGCCTTTGCCACGCCTCGACGGTCGCCGGGCTCGCGCTCGCGCTCGGCTCGGGCGCCATGAGCAACACGCTGCGCGACGTGGCCGAGCAGGCTGCCGCGGTCTTCGTCATCGGCTCGAACACCACCGAGCAGCATCCGGTTTTCGGCGCCATGCTGCGCCGCGCGGTCACGCAGCGCGGCGCGAAGCTGGTGATCGCCGATCCGCGCGCCATCGACCTCGCCGAGCTCGCCACGCTCCACCTGCGCCATCGGCCGGGAACCGATGTGGCGTTGGTGAATGGCCTCCTCCATCTCATCTTCAAGAACGGCTGGGAGGACGCGGCCTTCATCGCGGCGCGCACCGAGGGCGTGGAGGCACTGAAGGCGCTGGTGGCGCAATATCCGCCGTCGCTGGTCGCGCAGATCACCGGCCTTGAAGAAGAGGATCTCGAAGCCGCGGCGCGCCTTCTCGCGCAATCGAAGCCGATGGCGGTCGTGTGGGCCATGGGCATCACGCAGCACACGACCGGCGTCGCCAACGTCCTCGCGCTCGCCAACCTGCAGCTAGCGCTCGGCAACTTCGGCGTTCCGGGGAGCGGCGTCAACCCGCTGCGCGGCCAGAACAACGTGCAGGGCGCCTGCGACATGGGCGCGCTTTCGAATGTGTTTCCGGCTTACCAGGCTGTGGGCGATGCCGCCGTGCGCGGCAAGTTCGCCGCCGCCTGGGGCACGGCGGGGTTCGGGGAAAAGCCGGGACTGACGGTGACGGAGATGATCGGCGCCGCCGGCAAGCGCGCATTGCGCGGCCTCTACATCGTCGGCGAGAACCCGGTGCTGACCGATCCGGACCTCAATCACGTGCGCCAGGCGCTCGGCGCGGCGGAATTCGTGGTGCTGCAGGAGATCCTGCCTTCGGCCACGGCCGAGTTCGCCGACGTGCTGCTGCCGGGCGCGGCATGGGCCGAGAAGGACGGCACGTTCACCAATACCGAGCGTCGCATTCAACGCGTGCGGCAGGCCGTGGAGCCGCCCGGCGAGGCGCGCGAAGACTGGGCCATCGTCGCCGACATCGCGGAACGCCTGCTGCTCGCGCAGAACCGCGCGCCGATCGGGCCGCATGCGGGCTGGCGCTACGACTCGCCAACGCAGATCCTGGAAGAGATCGCGGCCCTTGCGCCCTCCTATGGCGGCGTCAGCGTGCATCGGCTGGAAAGCGGCGAGGCGCTGCATTGGCCGGTTCCCACTGCCGATCACGCGGGAACGCCGATCCTGCACCGCGAGCGCTTCACGCGTGGCAAAGGCGCGTTTCACGCCGTGGAGCACCGACAGCCCGCCGAGCTGCCCGACGCGGCCTACCCGCTGCTCTTAACTACCGGTCGCGTGCTCTACCACTGGCATGGCGGCGAGATGACCCGCCGCTCGCCCGGGCTGCTCGCGCTCGCCCCCGAGTCCGAGGTCGAGATCAATCCGGCCGACGCGCGCAGGATCGGCCTGAACGGCGCGACGCACCTGCGGCTCCTCTCCCGCCGCGGCGAGCTGCGCGCGCGTGCCTGGGTGACCGAGCGCGTGCCGGAAGGCATCGTGTTCGGCAATTTCCATTTCCCGGCGGAAGGCAACGTCAACAATCTCACCGTCCTGGCCCTCGATCCGGTCGCCAAGATCCCGGAGTACAAGGTCTGCGCCGTGCGCGCCGAGCCGCTGCCCTGAGCTCGCTTACTCGGGCTGGATGCCCGCGTCGCGGATCGCCTTGCCCCAGATCTGGTACTGATCCCGGGTGAACGCGGCAAACTCTTCCGGCGTGCCGCCTTTCGGACCGAAGGCCTGCTTCAGCAGGTTCTCGCGCACGTCGGCGCGCGCGAGCAGCGTATTCAGCTCGCGGTTGAGCCGCTCGGTGATCTCCTTCGGCATGCGCGCCGGACCGAACACGCCCGCCCATGGCGAAACGGTGAATTTCGGAAAGCCGGCCTCGACGATCGAAGGAACGTCCGGCATGAGCGGGCTGCGACTGGGCAGCGTGGTGACCAATGCGCGCAGCTTGCCTTCGCGCAGGTGCGGCGCCACGGTGGCATACGAGCTGATCATCACCTGGACGGTGCCGGAAAGAAGATCGGTGATCGCCGGCGGCTCGCTCTTGTACGGGATGTGGACGAGCTGCATGTTGGCCTGCGAGGCGAGCATCGCGGTCATCACGATGCCGCTGGTGTTGCCGGTGGCGTAGTTGAGCTTGCCCGGGTTCGCGCGCGCGTAGTCGATGAACTCCTGCAGCGTGCGCGCCGGCACGCTCGGATGCGTCAG
>DATDCR010000469.1:0-5673 GCA_036524215.1 Burkholderiales bacterium | reverse complement strand
GTCGCCGCCTACTCGTACATGGCGCTGGTGCCGATCATCCAGCCGCCGATCATGCGCGCCCTCACCACGCAGAAGGAGCGCACGGTGCGCATGGCGACCATCAAGAAGAGCGTGTCGGCGCGCACGCGGATTCTCTTCCCGGTGGTCGTGACACTGGTCGGCGGCCTGATCGCGCCGAAAGGGCTGCCGCTGCTGGGTACCATCATGCTCGGCAACTTCATGCGCGAGTCGGGTGTCGTGGCGCGTCTGACGAAGGCCTCCGAGAACGAGATCGCCAACGTGGTCACGCTTTTCCTGGGCCTCGCCATCGGCAGCACGATGGAAGGGCACGCCTTCCTCACGACCCAGACGATCGCCATCCTCGTGCTCGGCTTCCTCGCGATCTGCCTCGATACGGTGGCCGGCGTGGTGTTCGGCAAGATCGTTTGCCTGCTGACCGGCGGCAAGGTGAATCCGCTCATCGGCGCGGCCGGCATCTCGGCCTTCCCGATGGCCGCGCGCGTCGTGCAGGTCGAAGGCCAGCGCTACGACAAGCGCAATTACCTGCTCATGCACGCCGCCGGCGCCAACACCGGCGGGCAGATCGGCTCGGTCGTCGCCGCAGCGGTGATGCTGTCCGTCATGCAGGCGATGGGACTCGGTTAACAAATCCGGGAAAATGGTGACTGTCACCATTTTCCCGCTTTCTCAACTAAAGCCCTGGATGCCGGTCTGCGCGCGGCCGAGGATCAGCGCGTGGATGTCGTGCGTGCCTTCGTAGGTATTCACCACCTCGAGGTTGACGAGGTGGCGGATGACGCCGAACTCGTCCGAGATGCCGTTGCCGCCCAGCATGTCGCGCGCCAGGCGCGCGATGTCGAGCGCCTTGCCGCAGGAGTTGCGCTTGAGCATCGAGGTGATCTCGGGCGCGGCCGAGCCTTCGTCCTTCATCCGGCCCAGGCGCAGGCAGCCCTGCAGGCCGAGCGAAATCTCGGTCTGCATGTCGGCGAGCTTCTTCTGGATGAGCTGGTTCGCGGCGAGCGGGCGGCCGAACTGCTTTCTTTCCATCACGTACTGTCGCGCGCGGTGCCAGCAATCCTCGGCGGCGCCGAGCGCGCCCCACGCGATGCCGTAGCGCGCCGAGTTGAGGCAGGTGAACGGACCCTTGAGCCCGGCGACCTCCGGCAGCGCGTTCTCGTCGGGGCAGAAGACGTTGTCCATCACCACTTCGCCGGTGATGGAGGTGCGCAGGCCGACCTTGCCGTGGATCGCCGGGGCGGATAAGCCTTTGAACTGTTTTTCCAGCACGAAACCCCGGATGTGGTCCTCATCGTCCTTCGCCCAGACGACGAAGATATCGGCGATCGGCGAATTGGAAATCCACATCTTGTTGCCGCTGACGCGATAGCCGCCTGCGACCTTGCGTGCGCGCGTCTGCATCGAGCCGGGATCGGAGCCGTGGTCGGGCTCGGTGAGGCCGAAGCAGCCGATCCATTCGCCCTTGGCGAGCTTCGGCAGGAATTTCCTGCGCTGCTCCTCGGTGCCGAACTCGAAGATCGGCAGCATGACGAGCGAGGACTGCACGCTCATCATCGAGCGATAGCCCGAATCCACGCGCTCGATCTCGCGCGCGATGAGGCCGTAGCCGACGTAGCTCAGCCCGGCGCCGCCGTAGTCGGTCGCAATCGTCGGCCCGAGAAACCCCATCTCGCCCATCTCGCGGAAGATGGCGGGGTCGGTTTCCCCGCGGCGGAAAGCCTGCAGCACGCGCGGCGCAAGCTTGTCCTGGCAGTACGCATGAGCCGCATCCTTCACCATCCGTTCTTCGCTCGTCAGCTGCTCGGAGAGGAGCAGCGGATCGTCCCAGACGAAGTGCGCTTTCGGCGCGCGCCGCGGCTTCGTCTTGAGCGGTGCATTCATCACTGCACGCGCTCCAGGATCACCGCCAGGCCCTGGCCCACGCCGATGCAGAGCGAAACCGCCGCGTACTTGCCGCCCGATTGCTGCAGCTCGCGCGCCACCGTGAGCGCGAGGCGCGCGCCGGAGGCACCGAGCGGGTGCCCGATGGCGATCGCGCCGCCGTTCGGATTCACGCGCGGATCCTTGAAGTCGACGTTCATCAGCTTCAGGCAGCCGAGCACCTGGCTCGCGAAGGCCTCGTTGATCTCGATGATGTCGAGCTCGCTCAGCTTCAGGTTGGCCCGCTGCAGCGCCAAAGGGATGGCATAGGCCGGCCCGACGCCCATGATGCGTGGCTCGACGGCGGCGCTCGCCGCGGAGCGGATGCGGGCGAGCGGTTTTTTCCCTTTGCGCTCCCCCCAGGCCCGTGAACCGATGATCAGGGCGGCGGCGCCGTCGTTCACCCCGGAGGCATTGCCCGCGGTCACGACGCCGCCTTCGAACAGCGGCTTCAGCTTGGCGAGCGCTTCCATCGTGCTGTCGCGCCGCGGGTGCTCGTCGGCGCTCATCTGCTCGCCGGGCACGTCCTTCTTCTTCGAAGGCAGCGTCACCGCCATGATCTCGCCCTTGTAGAAGCCTTCCTTCTCGGCGGTGGCGTATTTCTGCTGCGAGGCGAGCGCGAACTCGTCGGCTTGCTGGCGCGTGATGCCGAAGTCCTTGGCCACGTTGTCGCCGGTCTCGGGCATCGAGTGGTTGCCGTACTGCTTGACGAAGCGGCCGTTCGGGAAGCGCGAGCCGATCGTGCTGTCGTACATCTTCACGTCGCGGCTGAACGGGCTGTCGCTCTTGCCGATGACGTACGGCGCGCGGCTCATGCTTTCCACGCCGCCCGCCACATAGAGCTCGCCTTCGCCGCAGGTGATGGCGCGCGAGGCATCGACGATGGCTTGCAGGCCGCTCGCGCAGAGCCGGTTCACCGTGCAACCGGGCGTCGTCGGCGGAAGGCCGGAGAGGAGCGCGGCGAAGCGCGCCACGTTGCGGTTGTCCTCGCCCGCCTGGTTCACGCAGCCGAGCACCACGTCGCTGATCTCGGACGGATCGACCTGGTTGCGTGTCACCACCTGCTTGATGACTTCGCCGGCGAGGTCGTCGGGACGCATCACGGCGAGCTTGCCGGCGTGGCGTCCGATGGGGCTGCGCAGTCCATCGTAGATATAGGCGTCGAGCATTTCAGTTCTCCAGGGTCAAGAGGGACGCGCCGAGCGTGGCTCGGCGGCGCAGCCAGGGACTCGGCCGGTAGCGAGGGTCGAGGTACAGCCGGTGCATGTTCTCCAGCACGGCAAGGATTTTCTTCGCGCCCACCGCATCGCCCATGGCGAGCGGTCCTTTGGGATAGCCGAGCCCGAGCATCACGGCGCGGTCGAGGTCTTCGGGCGATGCGATGCGCATCTGCGCGATGTCGCAGCCGACGTTCACGATGTGCGCGACGATGCGCTGCGCGACGAAGCCGGCGGAATCGTGGATGACCGACACCGGCACGCCGTCGCTCGCGAGCAGGCCATGGGCAGCCTCGCGTGTCTCCTTGCTCGTCAATGGCGTAAGCATGAGCGTGCGCCGCTTGCCGAAGCCGAAGAGCGGATCGACGGCTACGGTACGCGCCGGATCGAGCCCGTGCTCGAGCGCCGCGGCGCTCGCGTCGAGCCCCAGCGGCGCCACGAAGCACACTGCCGCGTGCTTCGGAGAATCCTCGATCGAGGGGGTGAGCTTCGATATCAAGTCTTTCAGTTCGGGCACCGCCCAGGCGCTCGCAGGCTTTCTTGAAGGCGCGGGCGGCTCCGGCGGCATCTGCAGCTCGGGCGTGTACGCGTACCAGCCGCGCTTCGTCTTGCGGCCATGCAGGCCGGCAGCCACGCGCGGTTCGGCGAGGAACGAAGGCTTGTACTTCGGCTCTTCGAAATACTGCTGGTACATCGATTTCATCACCGCGTGCGAGACGTCGAGGCCGATGAGGTCCATCAGGCCGAACGGGCCGAGGCGGAAGCCGGCGGCATCGACGAGGATGCGGTCGATGGTGGCGGGGTCCGTCACGCCTTCGGACAGGATGCGCAGCGCCTCCGGTACGAAGGCGCGCCCTGCGTGGTTGACGACGAAGCCCGGCGTGTCCTTGCAGCGGATTGGCGTATGGCCGAAGCGCCTGGCGAGCGCGGAGAGCGCGTCGGTCGCCCAGGGCTCGGTCAGCACGCCGTCGACCACCTCGACGATCTTCATCACCGGCACCGGGTTGAAGAAATGGTAGCCGGCGACGCGCTGCGGGCGCTTGCACGTCGCGGCCATCGCCGTCACGGAGAGCGACGAGGTGTTGCTCGCCAGAATCGTCGATTCGGCGACGATGCCTTCGAGCGTGCCGAACAGCGTCCTCTTCGCCGCCAGGTCTTCGAGGATCGCCTCGACCACGACATGGCAAGGCGCGAAAGCCTGCAGGCCGGAAACGATCTCAATGCGATCGACGATCGCCTGGGGGTTCGACACGCGGCCCTTCTCCGCCAGCTTGGCGAGCGCCTGCGCGATCGCATCCCTGCCTTTCTCGGCAGCGCCGGCTTGCGCGTCGTAGAGCAGCGTGCGCACGCCGCATTGCGCGAGAACCTGGGCGATGCCGCGACCCATGGTGCCGGCGCCGGCGACGCCGGCGACGAGGTCGCTTCTGGAAACATCAAGCATGGAGGAGAGATCGTTATTCTAGCGGCGCCGCCGTGGCTATAATCGGCCGAGGAGGAAGAGGAGACCGAGCATGATCTGGATCAAGCGGCTCGCGGCACTACTCGCCTGTGCTCTGCCTGCCTGGGTCGGCGCACAGACCTTTCCTTCCAAGCCGATCACGCTGGTTTGCCCGTGGGCGGCCGGCGGCGGCACCGACATCCACCTGCGCAAGCTCGCCGAGCTCACCTCGAAGCGCATCGGCCAGCCGGTGGTGGTGGAGAACCGTCCCGGCGGCAGCGGCATGAACGGGCCGGTGCAGATCTCGAAGACCGCGCGGCCCGACGGCTACACCATTTCGCAGCTCGCCATCACGGCGTTCCGCATGCCGCACATGCAGAAGGTCGATTGGGATCCGCTCAAGGATTTCACGTACATCATCGGCGTGGCCGGCTACACGTTCGGCATCGTCGTGAAGGCCGATTCGCCGTTCAAGACCTTCAACGATCTCATCACGTACGCAAAGGCAAACCCGGGACAGCTTTCGTACGCGACGCCGGGCACCGGGACATCGCTCCATCTCGCCATGGAAGAGATCGGCGCCAGGGCCGGCGTCAAATTCCTGCACATCCCCTTCAAGGGACAGGCCGAGGGCGTGCAGGCCCTGATGGGGGGCCATGTCATGGCGCAGGTCGATTCCACCGGCTGGGCCCGCATGGTGGATGCCGGCAGCTTGCGCTTGCTGGCGACGCTCGGCGATCGGCGCACGCGCTGGAACGCGCCGACGGTGAAGGAGCTCGGCGTCGATACGGTGTCCAATTCGCCGTACGGGCTGGTCGGTCCCAGAGGCATGGCGCCGGAGGTGGTCAAGGCGCTGCACGACGCGGTGAAGTCGGCGATGGACGACCCCGAGCACCTGCAGATCCTGCAGAAGCTCGACCAGCCGGTCTGGTACAAGTCGTCGAGCGAGTATGCCCAATGGGCGGCCGAGACCTTCAACGGCGAACGCGCCACGATCGAGCGCGTCGGTCTGCTGCTAAAACAATGAGGAGGAGGCAGCGATGAAGTATCGGAAGATTCTTCTGGCCTACAACGGCTCCC
>DATDCR010000468.1:0-11062 GCA_036524215.1 Burkholderiales bacterium | reverse complement strand
ACCGTCTGGGTCACGCTGCCGAACCGGAATTTCGACCCGGAGAAGGGCCACAAGCTCTACAACCGCTATCTCGACGAGCTCGAATACGGCGAGAGCCTCGGCTTCGACGTGGTGGCGGTGAACGAGCATCACCAGACGGCGTATGGACTGATGCCTTCGCCGATCGTGACAGCATCGGCATTGGCACGACGAACGAAGAAGGCGAAGATCGCCATCCTGGGGTCCGCGCTGCCGCTGCGCTCGCATCCGCTCACCGTGGCGGAAGAGCACGCCATGATCGACGTCATCAGCGGCGGGCGCCTCATCACCGGCTTCGTGCGCGGCATCGGCGCCGAATACCACACCTTCGGCATCAATCCGACCTTCTCGCACGACCGCTTCCACGAGGCGCACGACCTGATCGTGCGCGCCTGGACCGAGCCCGGCCCGTTTGCCTTCGAAGGGCACCATTACAAGGTGCGCTACGTGAATCTCTGGCCGCGGCCCTACCAGAAGCCGCACCCGCCGATCTGGATCCCGTCGCAGGGCAGCAAGGAGACGATCGACTGGGCGTCGCATCCGGATCGCCGCTATGCCTACCTGCAGACCTTCAGCCCGGTGAAGGTGGTGGCCCGCTATCTCAAGTCCTACCGCGACACCTGCAAGGGCTACGGCTACGAGGCGAAGAACAGCCAGCTCGGCTGGGCCGTTCCCGTGTATGTGGGGGAAACCGACGAGAAGGCGCGGGCCGAGGCAAAGCCGCATTTCGAAGCGTTCCGCAACGTCTTCGTGCGCATGCCGCTCGAGATGCTCCTGCCGCCGGGCTACACCTCGCGCGAGTCGCTGAAGAACGTGATGAAAGCCAAGGCGCAGATGTTCGGCGACGTCACGATCGAGCAGGCGATCGAGCTCGGCCTCTTCGTCTGCGGCAGCGCCGAGACGGTGAAGAAGGCCTTCGAAGGCTACTGGAGCGAGATGCGCTTCGGCAATCTCCTGGTCATGTGCCAGTTCGGCACGCTTCCGGCCGACCTCACGCGCGCCAACATGGAGCGCTTCGCGCGCGGCGTCATGCCGGCGCTCAAGGCGCTCGATTAATTCGGGGTCAGGGCACTAACTCGGCAAGGGGTAAGATTCCCGCGAGGAGGGAGCATGCCCATGCTGAGAAGCCTGTCGGTCGCGCTGCTCGCCGTGCTGGCGAATGCCGCAAGCGCGCAGCCCTATCCCAGCCAGCCGGTCAAGATGATCTCGCCCTGGCCGCCCGGCGGCAGCGTGGACATCACGGCGCGCCTCATCGCCGACCCGATGGCGAGCGCGCTCGGCGGCAAGATCATCATCGAGAACCGCGGCGGCGCCTCGGGCAACATCGGCATGGAGGCGGCGGCACGCGCCAAGCCCGACGGCTACACGATCGTGATCAACACCATCCCGCTGGTCACGAACGTCAGCCTGTTCGACAAGCTCGCCTGGGATCCGATGCGCGACTTCGCGCCGATCGGCATGGTGAGCACGTCGCCGCACCTGCTGGTGGTGCCGCCGAAGAGCCCGGCGCACAGCGTGGCGGAGCTGCTCAAGCTCGCGCGCGCGCATCCCGGCAGGCTGAGCTACGCCTCCGCCGGCGTCGGCACCACGTTCCATTTCTGCGCCGAGATGTTCAAGGACGACACGCGCACCTTCATCCTGCATGTGCCGTATCGCGGCGGCGGCCCGGCGCTGCAGGACACGCTCGGCGCGCAGGTCGACATGAGCTTTCCGAACCTCGCGGCCGCGCTGGCGCATGTCAAGGGCGGCACGCTGCGCGCGCTCGCCATTACTTCGCAGCGCCGCTCAACGCTCCTGCCTGAGGTGCCGACGCTCGACGAGGTCGGCCTGAAAGGCTTCGAGTTCACGCAATGGCAGGCGGTCCTCGCGCCGGCGGGCACGCCGCCGGAGGTGATCGCACGGCTGAATCGCGCGCTGAACAGCGCCATCGAAAGCAAGGACCTGCGCGAGAAGTTCCAGGCCCAGGCGATGGAGCCCTTCATCGCCACGCCGGAAGAGACGCGGAAATTCCTCGCCGGCGAGCTCGCGCGCTACACGCGCATCATCAAGAGCCGGAAGATTACCGCCGAGTAAAACGGCTAGCTCGTCGTCTTCTTCAGCCGCTCCTGGCGCTCCCAGGCCGTTTCCGAGGGCTTGCTGCTCGAAACCGGGTCGCTGGCGGGGAAGGTTTCCATCACCGCCGCATCGAGATGCTCCTCGGCGCTGGCGTTCGGCCGCAGCTTGATGTTGTCCATCGCATCGCTCGCATTCGTCTGCGATCCCACGGAGCGGCGGCTGCGGTTGTAGTAGTAGTACGCGGCGCCGGCGGCGGCCAGGGTAAGCAGTAATCTCATGGTAGGGCCTCCAAGTAGGCCTTACCCAGCAAACTGCGTACCCAGGGCCTTGGCGCGACGCGCCTGCATCCACTCGTGAGCCGCGAGGACCAGGGCGCCGCCGAGGCCGATCCAGTCGAGCGCCGCAGCCCCGGGAAAGGCGTTCGGCGGGATCAGGATGGCGAGCGCCGCGGCGCCGAAGAGCACGCGCATCGGCGTGGCCATCGGCCGGAATGCGAAGCCGACCACCGCGGCGGTGCCGACGAAGATGGCGAGCAGGTTGCGCGCAAGGTTCCATCCGGAAAGCCAAAGCGGCCCCTGCATCAGCAGGCTCGGCTCGAGTACGAACAGGAACGGGATGAAGAAAGTGCTCCAGCCCACGACCACGGCCATCCAGCCGGCGTTCCATCCGGGCACGCGCGCGATGTTGGCCGCCGCATAGGCCGCGATCGCCACCGGCGGCGTGATCATCGACAGCATGCCGAAGTACATGACGAACATGTGCGCCGCCATCGGCGTCACGCCGAGCTTGACGAGCGAAGGCGCGAGCAGCGTCGCCGTGAGCACGTAGACGCTGACCGTCGGCATGCCCATGCCGAGGATGATGCTGATGCCGGCGGTAAGGACGAGCAGGAGGATCAGGCTGTCGCCCGAGAGAGCGATGAGCTGTAGCGTGAGGCCGAACGAGATGCCGGAGACGCTCAGCACGCCGACGACGAGGCCGGCCGCCGCGCCGATCAGCACGATGTCGAGCGCGGCGAGCCCGGTATCGAGGACCGCTCGCGCCATGTCGCGCAGCGAAACGCGGTGCCCGCGGTAGCCGAAGATCCAGGAGAAGACGGCGATCATCGCGCTCGTATAGACCGCCGCGCGCTCGATCGGGATGGAGAAGAACTCCGGCCAGGCGAGCGTGGCGACGAGGAACGCGATCGGGAGCGGGAAATGCCAGCCGGATTTCAGGATCTCGAGGAAGCGCGGCTTGTCCTCCACCGGCGCGGCGCCGATCTGCGCCTTGCCGGCCTCGAGGTCGACGTGCATGAAGAGGGCCGCGTAATAGAGGAGCGACGGAATGATGGCCGCCACGGCGACGGCGGCATACTTCACCTGCAGGAACTCCGCCATGATGAAGGCGGCCGCTCCCATCACCGGCGGCATGAGCTGGCCGCCGGTCGAGCCGACGGCTTCGATCGCCGCCGCGCGCGTGGGTGAGAAGCCGGAGCGCGCCATGAGCGGGATGGTGACGATGCCGACCGCCATCACGTTGCTCACCGCGGCGCCGGAGATCATGCCGAACAGCGCGGAGCCGAAGACGGCGATCTTGGCCGCGCCGCCGCGGAAACTGCCCATCGCCGAGAGGGCGAGGTCGGCGAAGTACGCCGAGCCGCCGGTGCGCGAGAGCACCTGTCCCATGAGCGTGAACGGCACCACGATGATGATCGCCACGGCGAGGATCGCGCCGATCATCCCGTTCACGTCGAGCCCGAGATAGACGAGCAGCCTCTGCGGGCTTACCGGCAGCGTGCGGAAGTCGCCCGGCAGGTGTGGCCCGATGAACACCCAGGCGGTGAGCACGAGGATGATGGCGACGAGCACGGCGCCCGCGGTGCGTGCGGTGGCGACGAGCACCATGAAGATGAGGAGCGCGCTGCCGATGATTCCCTCCGTCGGCAGCATCGCGAGCTCGTAGGAGAGCGGCTCGTAGCGGATGGTGATGTAGAGGCAGATGCCGAGCGACGCGGCGGCGGTGATCCACTCCAGCCAGTGCGGCGCTCGATCGCGCCGCGAGACGAACGAGAGCGCAAGCCCGAGCCCGAGGCACACGGCGAGGAGCTGCTCCGTATAGAACGAGACGCCGAAAAACCGCCTCGGCAGGTCGAGCACCCAGGCGACGATGCAGAAGAGCAGCAGCCCCTGGAGAACATCCGTCGCGAGCTCCGCTGCCCGCGACGGCGCTCGCGACGCGGCTTCTTCGCTCACTCCAGCGGCTTAGCCTGGATGTTGTGCTCCGTGTAGTACTTGAGCGCGCCCGGGTGGTACGGCATGTCGTACTTCTTGTAGCCGTTCGCCGCCGAGAAGCCGCGCAGCACGGGCTGCACGGCCGCGAGATCCGCCCGGTTCTTCTCCAGCGTGTCGAGGATCTTGTAGGCCATCTCGTCCGACACCTTCGCGTTGATGAGGAACAGGTTGTCGAAGCTGTAGACCTTCATCGGCTTGTCGACGCCGATATAGATCGGGCCCGGCTGCACCTGGGTGAGGAAGCCGTAGGGCGAGACCTTGCGCGCCGCCGGCATGCCTTTCTCGTCGATGTCGAGCACGCGCAGCGGGATGCTGGCGTCGATCTCGCGCACCTTGGGGCCGCCGAAGGCGAAGAAGAACATGTCGGCCGCGCCGGAGGCGAAGTCGTCGGCGCTGCGCACCACGTTCGGCACGCGCACCGCCTTCACGTCGCGCTCGCTCAAGCCCGCGGTGGCGAGCATGGCGCGCGTCAAGAGGTCGATGGTGCGCATCGCCGAGTAGCCGAGCGCGACGCGCTGGCCCTTCATGTCGGCGATGGTCTTGAACGGGCTGTCCTTGCGCACGAAGAAGGCGGTCTGCAGCGTGTGCGCGACGGCGAGGATGCGCACGTCGGCCTGCTTGGCCTCCTTGATCGCCATCGCCGTCTCCGGCGAATTGGCGATGCCCATGGTCGACTCGCCGCGGTTCACCATCGGCAGGATGACGTTGTCGCCGGCGGTGGGCTGCACCAGCATGTTGATGCCGGCTTTCTCCTTCAGCACCTTGGCCACCGCGGAAGCGGTGGTGTGGTTGAGGCTGCCGGGCGGCAGCGTGGCGAAGCCGACGGCCTGTGCCATGACCTGCAACGGAACTGCGGCCGCGAGCGCGGCCATGACCATTCTCAGTTTCATGTAAAACGCTCCTCCTAGAGTGGCCGCAGTCTAGCGCAATCAAGTACGATCCCGCTCGAAATGAAATTGCCCAAGGACCGCATTGCCTATTCCGCGATCGTCGACCGGCCGCCGCTCAGGCTGCCCGACGACGGCCGCGTCGCCGTGTGGACGATCGTCAACGTCGAGGAGTGGGCGATCGAGCGCAACATGCCGCGCACGGTGCTGCCGCCTCCCTATGGACAGCCGCTGCAGCCCGACCTGCCCAACTGGGCGTGGCACGAGTACGGCATGCGCGTGGGCGTCTGGCGTTTTTTTGAAGTCCTCGCCAAGTTCAACATCAAGGCCACGCTGGCCATCAACGGCTCGGTCATCGAAACCTATCCGAGGATCGCCCAGGCAGGGCGCGACGCCGGCTGGGAATTCATGGGCCATGGCTGGATTCAGAGGCCGATGCACCATGTCGAGGACCAGCGCAAGGCCATTGCGGACACCGTCGCGGCCATCAAGCGGTTCACGGGAAAGCCGCCCCGCGGCTGGGAGAGCCCGGGCCTGACGGAAACCTACGACACCATCGACTGGCTGAAGGAGGCGGGCATCGAGTACGTCGCCGACTGGGTGCTCGACGATCAGCCGACCGTGATCCAGACCGCGCACGGGCCGATCTACTCGGTGCCCTACACGGTCGAGATGAACGACATCGCGATGATGGCGCTGCAGAACCATCCGTCGGAGGAGTGGCTGCGCCGCGGCATCGATACCTTCGATCGCCTGTATGCCGAAGGCGAGAAGAGCGCGCGCGTCATGGCGATCAGCGTGCATCCGTACATCACCGGCGCGCCGCATCGCATCGGCTACCTCGAGAAGCTGTACGAATACATCCGCCAGCGCCCGGGCGCGCGGCTGTGGACCGGAGAACAGATCCTTGACTGGTACAAACAACAACAAGAAATACGCTGAGCTCTGGGCCCGCGCGGAAGGGTTGCTTCCGAAGCTGCGCGAGCGCGCGGCGAAGTGCGAAGAGCTGCGCCAGATACCCGAGGAAACGCTGCGCGACTTCCACGACGCCGAGCTCTATCGCATCCACCAGCCCAAGCGCGTCGGCGGCGCCGAGCTCGAATTCGCTGCCGTGGTCACGTTCGGCGCGCTGCTCGCGCGCGCTTGCGCGTCGACCTCCTGGGTCTGGGTGAACTACGCCGCGCACCACATGATGCTCGGCATGTTCCCCAGGGAGGCGCAGGACGAGATCTGGAACGTCTCGCGCGATGCGCTGATTGCCTCGTCCTTCGTGTTCCCCGCCGCCAAGGCGAGGAAGGTGGAGGGCGGCTACGTCATCTCGGGGCGCTGGCCTTTCTCGAGCGGCGTCGCGCCGAGCGAATGGAACATGCTCGCCGGCCTCGCCTTCCTCGACGAGAACGCGCCGCCGGAGCAGCGCGTGTTCCTGCTGCACAAGTCGCAGTACAAGGTGATCGACAACTGGCATGCCGGCGGCCTGCGCGGCACCGGCAGCATGGACGTCGAAGCGAAGGAGCAGTTCGTTCCCGAGCATCGCACGCTCGCCGTGACCGATACGAAGGGCGGGCCGACGCCGGGCAGCGCGGTGAACCCCGGACCGCTTTTCCAGATGCCGGTGTTCGCGCTTTTCCCGTACATGCTTTCCGGCGTGCCGCTCGGCATCGCCGAGGGCCTGATCGAGGACTATGGACCCCGCGCCGGCAAGATGACCGGCGCGCGCATCGCCGAGATCCAGAGCACGCAGATCCGCCTCGGTGAAGCCACGGCCTATGCGCGCGCCTCGCGCCTCGTGCAGATGGCCAATTGCCGCGAGGCGGAGGAATTGATCTCCGGCGGAAAAGTGCCGGACATGAAGACGAAGGCCCGCTACCGTCTCGAGGGCGCTTACGCCGTCCAGTGGGCGGTGCGCGCGGTCGACGTGATGTTCGGCCTGTCCGGCGCGAGCGGCCTGTACGAAAGCGGCCCGACCCCGCGCGCCTTCCGCGACGCGCATGCCGTAAAGCAGCACTTCTCGTTCAACACCGACATCGCCGGCACCACCTACGGCCGCGCCGCCTTCGGCCTGCCCACCGACAATCCCACCCTTTAATTCGGGGTCAGGGCACTAATTCGGCCGGGAACGCCCGCGGCCCTCGTGTCATCGAATGCCGACATGAGCGCCATCCTGAAGAACCTGGACGCATACCGCGACGACCCCGTCGCTTCCCACGTTCACGCCATCATCAGCCACCTCGGCGAAGACACGTCGCGATCCGGCCTGCGCGACACGCCCAAGCGCTTCGCCAAGGCGATGCGCGCGCTGACCGCGGGCTATCACGACGATCCGGAAAGCGTGGTCGGCAATGGCATCTTTCCCGCCGAAGGCGACGGCGTCGTGCTCGTGCGCGACGTCGAGTTCTATTCGCTCTGCGAGCATCACCTGCTGCCGTTCTTCGGCCGCGTGCACGTCGCCTACCTGCCGGGCGATCGCATCATCGGGCTGTCCAAGATCCCGCGCCTGGTGGACCTTTATGCGCGCCGCTTCCAGGTGCAGGAGCGCCTGACCGCCGAGATCGCCGATGCCGTCGTCCAGCTGCTCGATCCCAAGGGCGTCATCGTGATCGCCGAGGCACAGCACCTGTGCATGGCAATGCGCGGCGTCGAAAAGCAGCATTCGCAGACCGCCACGCGCGTCCTGCGCGGCGTGTACGCGAGCGACGTCCAGGCGCGCCAGGATGTCCTGGGGATGCTGAAGGAGCGCTGAGCCGGCGCAAGCTTGCTGTCAACAGCGCGGAACGCCGCTTGCTGCCTTTCCCTTGCTTCACCCACAGGAAAGGAGTTTCTCCATGAAACGCAGCACGCTGTTCGTCGCGGTTCTTGCCGCGCTCTCCATGTCGGCCTATGCGGCCGACCCGTCATCGCAAAGCAGTCAGTCCGATCAGCAGCAAGGCAGCCAGGCCGCGGCGGGCGGCGGCAAGCACTCGAACATGGGCATGTCCGGCATGTCGGGCATGCAGGATGAGGACACCATCAAGCAGGTGCAGGAGAAGCTGAGCGCCGAAGGCCACGACGCCGGCCCGGCCGACGGCAAGATGGGACCGAAGACAAAGGCCGCCCTGAAGAAGTACCAGCAGTCGAAGGGCATGAAGGCGACCGGCCAGCTCGACGACGAGACGATCTCTTCGCTCGGCATCGAGGCGACCGCCGGCTCGGGCGCTAGCTCGGATACGAGCACGTCCAGCCCGTCGGGGTCGAGCTCATCCTCCACCCCATCCTCGAGCTCGGATTCGTCGGGTTCGACGTCGGGCTCGGCAGCCGGCAGCGATTCGTCCAGCTCCCAGCCGACGACGAGCCCCTCGCAGAGCAAAGACTAAGGTCGGCGTCGTAAAAAAAAGCGGAGAGCCAGGCTCTCCGCTTTTTTTGCGCGTCCTTGGCCGCTAGGCCGGTTGCGTGATCTTGCGCTGTACCAGCGTGCCCAAGGGCTTGTTGGTGCTCGCACGACCAACGAGCGCGGCGCCGATGGCGAGCGCGGCGATCCCGGTGACGCCGCCGCGCGCAAGGGCGTAGGCGAGGAGCAGCGCACCGGCGCCGCCGCCGATCACGCGAATGCCGGGCGTCCAGTCGCCTTGGAGGAGGGCGAGCCGCTCGCGATCGGGGCCGGTCCCGCCCTGCAGGGAGGAAATGCCTTCCGCGCTCGGGTACGCGTTCATCTGGTTATCGACCTGCTGCACGCCGCGCACGGCGCGCAATGCTTCGAGGATCGGCTCGACCTCGCTGGCGAGGATGTCTCCGCTCAGGCTGATGCGTGCCTGGTCGCAGCGGACCTGGACGGCGCCCGGATGCGAGCAATAGCGGCCCAGCTTCGCGCGCACGCGCTGCACGAGCGTTTCGTCGGAGACCGGACCGCCGCGCATTCCCTCCACGTGCGCCCTGATGCCCTGGGCGCGGTTTTGGATGTCCTTCGAAGCCGCGTCGGCGAACTCGCGCCCCTCCTTCATGGTGCGCGTGACTTTGTCGCGCAGCAGCGCGCGCCGGCGGCGACCCTGTTCGGGGTCGAGCAGCATGGCGCCCGCGGCGCCGAGGGTGATGCCAAGCAACAGGGGCGACATAGATCCTCCTTTGATCTCTCGCAGCGCCGAGCAAGTTACGTGCGGGCTCGGCGCGGGACCGAATGATTTTTGCTAGCAACAGGGAAAGGACAACCTGGAGGATCCATGCAAGTCGCCCCCGAAGTGATCTTCAACGGCATCGAACGCACGTCCTGGATCGAGACCATGGTGGCGGAGAAGCTCGGCCACCTCGAGCGCTTCTCGCAGGACATCACGCGCTGCCACGTCACGGTGACGCGCGAGCAGGCGTCGCAGCGCAAGGGCAACCGCTACAGCGTGATGGTCGAGGTGCGCGTGCCGCGCCAGCACGACCTGGCGGTGAAGAAGCAGAAGCAGGTGGTCGACATGCAGACGCAGCTGCCGGCGGTGATCAACGAGGCGTTCGGCGCGATGGAGAAACAGCTGAAGAAGACCGCCGAGCTGCGCCGCCACGAGGAGAAGACCCACGACAACGGCCAGCCGCACGGCATGGTGGAGAAGATCTTCGCCGACGGCTACGGCTTCATCCGCACCGTGGACGACGACCGCCAGTTCTACTTTCACCGCAACAGCGTTCTGCACGACGACTTCGATCGCCTCGCGATCGGGGCCCACGTGCGCTTCACGCCTCAGGAAGGCGAGCAGGGTCCGCAGGCGAGCAGCGTGCAGCTCGTCGCCCGCGCACCGCGCGCTTGATGCGCTAGGCGGGACTGAGCGGGGAGCGGGCGCCGCCGAACCAGACCAGGCCGAGGCCAGTGGTCAGGCCCCACGCCGCGTTGGCGAGCGCCGTCAGCGCCATCGCCGAAGGGTCGCCGTCGGCAGCGATCGGCAGCGCGTTGACCGGCGCGACCATGAACCACGCGATCAGCGTCGGAAACACCGCCCCGTACAGGGTCGACACCACCGCGAGGGCCGCATGGCGCAGCAGGGCGAGAGAGCCGGCGAGCAGCACACCCCACACCGCCCCCCACGCGGCGAGCGATGAAAGATGGTCGATCCCGGTGCCATAAGGGATGGCGATGGCCGCGGCGCCGCCACAGAGGGCCCCCGTCAGCAACCGGCGCGCAAGCATGCGACGCGCGCGATGCAGGTAGAGCTCGTAGGCGTAGTCCATAGCGCATGGACAGCCCGTTCCAAGAGGCGTTCTGCACCACTCATACCATCTCGCGAGGAGGACGTGTCTTTTTCCTAGGCCGCCCCAGTCTTGTGCCCGAAGAGCGCAAGGCCAAGGCCGGTGCCGAATCCCCACGCCGCGTTGACGATCGGTCCGACCAACATCGCCATGGGGACGAAGCCGGCAGCGATCGGCTGTCCCTTGAGCGGCGCGACGACGAACCAGGCGACGAGCGTCGGCAGGAGCGCGCCGAACACGGTCGCGGCGATCAGCAGGCCTGCATCGTGCAGGCGCTGCAGCGCGAGCGCGAGCACGATGCCCCAGACGCCGCCCCAGAACGCGAGCGACCACAGCGCCGGAATGCCGAACGGCCGTGTCGGCGCGAAGGAGTAGGGCCCGCGCGGGCTCAAGTCGAGCGCATGCAGAAGCGCGAGCGCGCCCTGATGGAAAACGAGCACCGCGACCGCGCCGGAAACGAAACCGATGACGAGCCAGCGCGGCAGCTCGGTGCGGGCCGGATAGTGATGCAGGGCGTGAGTATCCATGTCCCGTTGACAAGGGCGCGGAACCTCGGTTCTTGCCGCGCAGTCGGATTTCTATGAAGCCGCTCACCATTGCCGCCTTTGCCTTCTTCTGCGCTGCAGCTTCGGC
>DATDCR010000467.1:0-1861 GCA_036524215.1 Burkholderiales bacterium | reverse complement strand
CGCCTGGCCGAGAAGCTA
The DNA here is from genome assembly GCA_036524215.1 of Burkholderiales bacterium. Lineage (GTDB taxonomy): Bacteria > Pseudomonadota > Gammaproteobacteria > Burkholderiales > SG8-39 > SCGC-AG-212-J23. Next base: position 1,843 of record DATDCR010000467.1, on the reverse strand, counting down.
TTGCGCAGTTGAGACTCAGGCCGTAAAGACGAGCCGCAGGCCGCTCGCCAGGTACATCACGCCGAGCGTCATCACGGTCCAGCGCGTCCACTGGCGGAACGACGCGTCGCTCATGCGCTCGAGCACCTGGCGCGAGAGGCTGGTGCCGAGGAGCGCGAGGACCACCATCGTCGCCGCGAGCCACGGCTCGACGTCCGCGCCTTGCACGGCCATCACGCCGCCGAAGTAGGCGATCTTGACGAGGTGCGACAGCGTCTGCGTGAGCGCCTTGGTCGCGACGACCGCATGGCGCGACATCTTCGAGCGCACGAAGAACACATCGAGCATCGGGCCGGCGATTCCCGCGGTGAGATTGAGCGCGAGGCAGATGATTCCGCAGAGGAGCGAGTGGCCGCGCCGCTCGACGTTGAGATGCAGACTTTCCGGAAGCAGGAGCGCCGCGAACGGCGTGAGGCCCATCATCACCAGCGCCGCCGCCTTGCCGACGATGATGTGGGTGAGGGCGAAAAAAGCGAGCGCGATGGCCGCGCCGATCGCGTAGCCGCCGAACACGCGCCAGTCCACCTGCCGGCGAAGCATGAACGCCCGTCCGCCGTTGCTTGCGAGCTGCGAGACGCCATGCAGCATCATCGCCGCGGGCAGCGGCAGCACGGCGAGGAGCACGCCCATCAGGATCATGCCGCCGGCCATGCCGAGGATCCCCGAGATGAACGAGGTGATGAGCGTGGAGAAGGCGAGGAGCGATAGGACCGAAAGCGTCACGGCGGCGCATTCTGGGCGCCGGCCGGCGCCGCGTAAAATGACTTTATTGCCCGCATTGATGAGGTTTTTGCATGAAGATCGACACGCTCGGCGTGCAGGCCTTCCTCGCCATCGCCGACCACGGCGCCTTCGGCCGCGCCGCGGAGGCGCTGCATATCACGCAGACCGCGCTCTCGCGTCGCGTGCAGAACCTCGAGGCCTTCCTCGGCGTGAAGCTGGTCGAGCGCACCACGCGCTCGGTGAGCCTGACGCGCATCGGACATGACTTCCTGCCGCAGGCGCGGCGGCTTCTCACGGACCTGGCGAGCGCCCTGGTCGAGATCCGCGAGAGCGGCAAGGCCTTGCGCGGCGACGTCACCATCGCGTGCGTGCCGACCGTGGGCGTGCAGTACCTGCCGGGCATCGTGCGCCGGTACGCGGCGCTGCATCCGCGCAACCGGCTGCGCATCCTCGACCATTCCTCGTCCGGCGTCGCCGCCGCGGTGCTGCGGCGCGAGGCCGAGTTCGGCATCAACATGCAGGGCGCCGGCCATCCCGAGCTGACGAGCGTGCCGCTCCGCAAGGACCGGCTGGTCCTCGTGTGCCGCGACGACCATCCGCTCGCGCGCAAGAAGAGCCTCGCCTGGAAGGCGCTCGAGCCGCACGCGGTGATCCTGCCCGGGCACGAGAGCGGCAACCGCCCCCACCTCGACATGGCGCTCGAGCGCCACAAAGTGAAGCTGCACGCCTTCTACGAAGTGCAGCGCAGCTCGACCGCGGTCGGCATGGTCGCGAAGGGCGTGGGCGTCGCGGTGGTGCCGGCCCTCGCGGTGCAGAAGGACGCGTATCCGGGCCTGCGCGTGACGCCGCTGGTCGACCCGGTCGTGTCGCGCACGCTGGTGCTGCTCTCGCGCCGGCGGGCGCAGCTCACGCCGGCCGCGCAGGCGCTCTACGAGCTCATTCGGGAGCAGGCTGACGCGCCTGCTGCACGAGGCAGTCGAGCACGCCGATCGCTTCCGGCGTGAGCTCGGCCGAATCCTCCAGTCCCATGAAGTGCCGGTTGAACGCGCGCACGGCGCCGTCCAGGTTGCCCACCTCGTAG
>DATDCR010000466.1:0-5637 GCA_036524215.1 Burkholderiales bacterium | reverse complement strand
AGCCCGAGCGCGATGCCGATGCCGCCGACGAGCTCGACGAAGCAGATGAACCAGATCAGCGCCGTGGGGTTCTGGTAGCCCATCTTGACGAAGGCCGGCTCGTACGCGCCTGCGCCCTGCGCGACTTTGCCCCAGCCGTGCACGGCCAGGATCAGGCCGGCGGCGCAGCGCACCAGCAGCCACGACAGCGGCTCGAGCGCATCGTAGAAAGGCCGCAGCGCCGGAACCAGCAGCCGCGGTTCAGCCCTTGTTTGCTCCATGGGTGCTCCTCCTCGCCGGAAACGCTACCACACGGCGACGGCTTCGCCTTGCTGCAGCGCGTCGAGCGCTTCCAGGAGAAGCTCGGGGCGGTTTTCTCTTAGCCGCTCGGCGTCGGACAGCAGGCGCCGCCAGAGCCGCGCCCGGGGCGCGCCGTGGTACAGGCCGAGCATGTGCCGCGCGATGCTGCGGATCGGCACCTCGCGATGGCGCCGGGCATAGTCCAGCATCGCGACGATCACCGCGCTCCGCGTCTTTCCGGCGTCGGCGAGGAGCCACGGATCGTGATACGCGGCGCGGCCCAGCATGACGCCGTCCACGCGCGCGAGCTGCTCGTCGATCTGCGCGCGCGTCGTGATCCCGCCATTGATGACGATCTCCAGATCCGGAAAGTCGCGCTTCAGGCGATGTACATAGTCGTACTTGAGCGGCGGAATCTCGCGGTTCTCCTTGGGCGACAGTCCCTTCAGCACCGCGTTGCGGGCGTGCACGATGAAGGTCCGGCATCCGGCCTGCGACACGGTGCCGACGAAATCGCGCACGAAGGCGTAGTCCTCGACCTTGTCGATGCCGACGCGGTGCTTCACCGTCACGGGAAGCTTCACCGCGTCCCTGATGGTCGATACACACGTGGAAACAAGCTGCGGCTCCGCCATCAGGCAGGCGCCGAAGGCGCCCCTCTGCACGCGCTCGCTGGGACAGCCGATGTTGAGGTTGATCTCGTCGTAGCCGTACTGCTCGCCGAGCCTGGCGCAGTGCGCGAGATCGTCGGGCTCGCTGCCGCCGAGCTGCAGCGCGACCGGATGCTCCTCTTCGCTGAAGGCGAGATGACGATCGACATCGCCATGGATCAGCGCGCCGGTCGTGATCATCTCCGTATAGAGGCGAGCGTGCGCGCAGATCTGGCGCATGAAGAACCGGTAATGGCGGTCCGACCAGTCCATCATCGGCGCGACGAGGATGCGCCTGGAATCCATCACTGCGCCCGCGTCAGGGCGAGCCACACGCCGCCGCCGATGAGCATGCTGCCGCCGATGCGCGAAACCAGGCGCACCTTCCTGCGGTTGAGGAACGCCCCCGCGCGGCCGGTGAGCACGGCGTAGGCGCCATCGGAAACTAGCGCCACGGCCATCGCCGTGGCGCCGAGCAGGATGATCTGCGCGACGTAGTTGCCCTGCGGGTCGACGAACTGCGGGATGAAGGCGCCGAACCACAGCAGCGCTTTGGGGTTCGCCATCAGCACGAGAAAACCCTGCAGCAGGAAACCGCCGCGCGGGACGGTCGCGCTGCGTGTGTCGGCCAGCGCGTCCGGGGAGCGCAGGAGCTTCCAGCCGATCCACGCCAGGTAGAGGGCGCCGGCGATGCGCAGCCAGTCGAAGAGCCACGCCATCGCCGCGATGACGGAGCTCAGGCCGACGGCCAGGATCGCCATCATCAGGCCGAGGCCGAGCTGCGTGCCGGCGACGTTCAGGAGGCCGGCGCGCGTGCCGTGGGCGAGGCTGTTCGCAACGATGACGGTCACCGTCGGGCCCGGAATGAGGGTGATCACGGCGCAGGCGGCGACGTAGGCGAGATAGATCTCGATCGTCACCGGTATTGCCCTGTCGCCTTTGCGCGTGCGCGGATCAGGCCAAAGAGGCTTTCAGTAAAGGGCGCCTTCACGCCGGCCTTGCGCGCGATCTCGAGCGTGCCGGCCAGCAGGCCGTCGATCTCGAGCGGCTTGCCGGCTTCGAGGTCCTGCAACGTGGAGGTCTTGAACTTGCCGAGCGCGCGCGCCATGCCGATGCGCGCCTCCGGGTCGATGTCGGCGTCGACGCCCACTGCGCGGCCGATGGCGAGGACCTCGCGCATGATCTGCACCATGTAGCTCTTGACGTGCTCGTCCTCGATCAGGCGATCGGCGGTGCACACGGTCAGCGCCGACACAGGGTTGAAGCTCACATTGCCGAGGAGCTTCACCCAGAACTCCTTCTCGATCGCCGGCGTGCTGACGACCTCGAAGCCCGCGCCTTGCAGCGCCTCGGCGATGCGCGCGGTGCGCGCGGTGTTCTTTCCGCCGGGCTCGCCGACGATCAGCTTGCGCCCCATGTTGTGGCTGATGAGGCCAGGCTCCGGCGTGGAGGCGGCGAGATGGATCACGCAGCCGACGATGCGCTCGGTCGGCATGGCGCGCTCGAGCGCACCGCCCGGGTCGAGCGACTCCAGGCGATCGCGGCCGCCGTGAAAGGGCAGGCGATCGAAGAACCACCACGGCACGCCGTTCATCGCGGTCACGATGGAGGTGTTCTGGTCCAGCAAGGAAGAAATGCTGCCGGCAATCCCCGTAAGGCTTTGCGCCTTTACGGTGACCAACACGTAGTCCTGCGGCCCGAGCGCCCCGGGATCGTTTTCGGCGCGCACGGCAAAGGTTTCCACGGCGCCATTGCTGCGCACCCGCAGGCCCGAGCGGCGGATCGCCTCGAGCTGCGCGCCGCGCGCGACGACCGAGACCTGGTGCCCGGAACGCGCGAGCCAGGCCGCCATCAAACCACCGACGGCACCGGCGCCGTAAACGCAGATTTTCACGGTGTTATTCTAGGGAAGAAGCCTAGGAAGGAGAGTCGGCACGCATGTTCTCGTTCATGAAGAAGATGACCCAGCTGCTTCCCGCCGCGCAGACGCTGCCCGGCCGCGCGGCCGCGATGCCGGTGCCGGAAAAGCACTTCGTCAACGGCCATCCTCTGAAGCCGCCGTTCCCCGCCGGCCTGCAGCAGGCCGTGTTCGGCATGGGCTGCTTCTGGGGCGCGGAGCGCCTCTTCTGGCAGCGGCCGGGTGTGTATTCGACCGCGGTCGGCTATGCCGGCGGCGAGACGAAGAACCCGACGTATGAAGAGGTCTGCAGCGGCTTGACGAACCACGCCGAGGTCGTGCTCGTGGTCTTCGATCCAAAGGTCGTGAGCTATGCCGAGCTGCTCAAGACGTTCTGGGAAGGGCACGATCCCACGCAGGGCATGCGACAGGGCAACGATGCCGGCACGCAATACCGCTCGACGATCTATTGCCACGGCGACGAGCAGCTCGCCACGGCGAAGCGAACGAAGGAAGCGTTCCAGCAGGCGCTGAGCAACAAGGGATACGGCGCCATCACGACGGAGATCCGTTCGGCACCCGAGTTCTATTACGCCGAGGACTATCACCAGCAATATCTCGGCAAGAATCCCAACGGTTACTGCGGGCTCGGCGGCACCGGCGTCTCCTGCCCGGTCGGAGTGCTGACCAGCCACTAGAATCATGACATGACCGATCGCCGGGCTTTCGTGCTGGCCGGCGCGCTTGCGGCATTTGCGCCGCAATGCGTGCTCGGACAAGCCCGGCCGGCAAAGATCGGCCTGCTTTCGCCGCGGCCGCTCGAGCAATCGGCGTACGCGCCGAGCATCGTGCGGCGCCTCGGAGAGCTCGGCTACCGCAACCTCCATTACCGATCGGCTGACGGCGTGCCGGACCGCTATCCGCTGCTGGTCGAAGAGCTGGTGGAGCAGCGCTGCGACATTTTTTTCGCGCTGGAAGGGGAGCAGCCCTTGCGTGCGCTGCGCGCCGCGCGAGTGCATGCGCCGGTCGTGTTTCTCGCTGCGGATTACGATCCGGTCGAGCGCGGCGCGATCTCGACCATGCGCACGCCGGACGGCAATCGCACCGGGGTCTTCATTCCGCAGACGCTGCTCGCTGTTCGGCGCATGCAGTTCATGCGCGATGTCGTGCCGGAGGGCCGCAACTTCCTTCTGATGGCGGACATTTATTCGCGCGGCCAGGTGCAGGCGATGCGCCGCGCGGCGGAGAGCATGCGGCTCGACCTCACCGTGGTCGAGTTCGTGAAGCGTCCGTACGACTATGCCGGCGCCATCGATGCCGGACTGAAAGCGGAAGTGGAAGCGCTCATCACCCTGTCGTCGCCCGCGTTCCTCGCCGATGCCGCGATGCTCGGCGCGCTGGCGGCGCAGCGTCGATTGCCAAGCGCGGGCGACGCGGCAGGCCTGGCCGAGGCCGGCTTCCTCCTCAGCCTCGGCGCGGACAGTCGGCGCGTCGGCGAGCGCGTGGCGGAGATCGGGGCCAGGGTGCTGAAGGGCGCGCGCACCTCGGAGATCCCGGTCGAGCAGGCGGACCAGTTCCAGCTCGTCGTGAACGCGGCAGCGGCGCGAGCGCTCGGCAAAAGCCTGCCCGAACCGGTGATGGCGCGCGCGGACCGCGTTATTTCGTGAGGCTCGACAAATGGCTGTGGGCGGCGCGCTTCTTCAAGACGCGCAGCCTGGCGCAGCAGGCAGTGGCTGGCGCACGGGTGCAGCTCAATGGCGAGCGCACGAAGCCGGCGCACGAGGTGAAGATCGGCGATCGCGTGGTCGTGCGCGTCGGCGACTGGCGCTGGGAGGTGACGGTCAAGGCGCTCTCGGATCGGCGCGGGCCGGCCGAGGAAGCGCGCAAGCTCTACGAGGAGACCGAAGCGAGCCGCGCGGAACGCGAGCGCCGCGGCGATTTGCGCCGCTGGGGCGCGGAGCCCGCGGCGACGCTGAAAGGGCGGCCGACCAAGCGCGACCGCCGGCTGATGGAACGCCTGCCGGAAGAAGAGCCGGACTCTTAGTCCCTTTTCGCGAGCAGCTTTGCCTCGAGCTCGCGAGCGTTGAGCCAGGAGAGATCCTTCGGCACCTCCTCGCTCACCATCTTCTGCACTTCCTTGCCGAGCTCCTTCCTCAGCTGGCCGAGGAACTTCGGCGGCGCGATCAGGTGCAGGCGGTCGTAGCGGTGCGCGTTGCGCGCCTTGTCGAGGTAGTCGCCGATGCGCTTGGCGAAGAGCTCGGTCTCGTGCTCTCCCGCGCCGGTCTCCTGCCGGTCGCTGCCCGGGCCGCTCGTGCCGCGAAAGCGCGGATGGCCGTCGGCGAGCAGGTCGCGTTCGTGCGCGCGGCCTTGCGGGTTCAGCAGGTCTTCGATCTCCGCGAGGCGTTCCTCGCGGTCCATAACTTGCAGAATTCGCGCGCGGCTCGAGTCCGCGGCAAGGATCCAGGTGGTCGCCATGTCCTGCGACCAGCAGGATTCTTGCCGCCTCTCGTCAGGCCGCCTTGGCCGCAGGGCCGGCGTGGCCGATCAGCTCGCGCAACACGAAGGGCAGGATGCCGCCGTGCTTGTAGTAGTCGACCTCGATCGCCGTATCGATGCGCGACTTGACCGGGATCTCGGCGACACGGCCGTCCGCGTAGTGGATGCGAAGCCTGAGCTCCTGCTGCGGATGGATGTCGCCGGCCATCACGACGTCGATGGTTTCGTCGCCTTTCAGGCCGAGCGTCGCCGCCGAGTCGTTGCCGGTGAACTGCAGCGGCAGCACCCCCATGCCGACGAGGTTGGAGCGATGGA
>DATDCR010000465.1:0-3696 GCA_036524215.1 Burkholderiales bacterium | reverse complement strand
CTCGAACACGGTGCGCAGCGGCGCATCGCGGAACTCCATCGTGATCGGCTTCTTTATGGCGGCGGAAAGCTGCGGCGTGGCGCTGTCCTTGACCTGCTTCTGCTCGATGCGCCGCAGGAGCGCGCGCGCTTCCTTGTTCTGCGGGTTCTCGGCGAGCACTTGCTTCACCTTCGCCTGCGCGTCGGCGGCCTGGCCGGCCTTGTAGGCCTGGTCGGCCTCGACGAGGATGCGGCGATGCTGCTGGTCGCGCTGGATCGCCTCGATGCCGGCGCGCGCCATCGCGTTCTCAGGGTCGAAGCGCAGCGCGCGCTTGTACGACTGCTCGGCGCGGTCGAAGGCGCCGGCCGCGCGCGCGTTGTCGCCGAGGGCGATGTAGCGCTGCACCGCCACGGACTTGTGGCGCCCGTAGTAGTTGCGCAGCTCGACGTCGCCCGGGTTCTCCTTGATCTGCTGCTCGAGGCGCGCGAGGCCCTCTTCCTCGTGGCCCGCCTCGACTTCGATGCGCGCCTGTCGGAACTCCTCGTGCGCGCAGCTCGCGAGCACGAGGGAAAGGAGGATCAGTGCGAGGATTCTTCTCATAGCGGGAGGCTCTGCTTTGTTTTCAACGGTAAATAGGTGAAGCGGATCTCCGCCTCGGTGACGCTTTCGATGCGGTAGTCGCCGATGCGGTCGCCGGCGGCGACGGCGAAGCTTTCGCCGCCGTTGGCGATGAAGACCGAGAGCTTGTCGCCGTCGAGCATCTTGCCGATGTAGCGGAAGGGCAGCGGCGGCGCCTCCGGCCGTGCCGGCCGGGCGTGCGCCTCGCGCGCCGGCACGATGGGCGAGAAGTTGCGCGGTGCGAAGGCGTCGACCTTGGCGCCTTCGTCCACCCGGTTCTCGAGCTTGGCGAGGTCGAGGTCGTCCGCGACCTGCAGGCGCGTATCGATCCTCGCCACGGGTTGCGGTTCCACGACGGTGGGCTTCTCGCGTCCCGCGACGACCGAGGCCAGCGCGCTGACCACGGCGATGCCTGCAAGAACCTTCTTGACGATCGGCTTCATGACGGTTTGACCTGCCTTTCAGTCGGCTTCATGACCACCATGTGGAGAGTGAAGCGAAGCTCGGCCTGCACGGTCCCTTCGCGCCGGCCTTCGCGCTTGAGCGAGATCTGGTCGAGCGACAGCACCGGGATCTCCGCGAGCGAGCGCTTCAGGAAGTCGCGCATCTGCACGTAGCTGCCGGTGAGCGGCAGCACGATCTCGTAGCGCTCGAGGCGCCCGCCGGCCTCGCGCGTCTTGTAGCTCGCCGACTGCAGCTCGACGCCGGTGGCCTGGCCGATGGCGTAGAGCTTGGCCAGCCAGTCGGTGGTCTCTTCGGGCTTGGCGAGATAGCCGTACACCTCTTCCAGCTTCTCGGCGGCGCGCCCCGTGCCCTGCGCCTGCGGCGTGGCCGTGCTCGCGCGCGCCTCGAGCTCGCGGCTCTTCTCCTTCAGCGGCTGCAGCACGACGAACACGAACAGCGCCGCGGCCGCAAAAAGCACGATGCCGGCGACGCCGGCGGCTCCGAGCTCGTCCTTCAGGCGGTAGAAATAGAGGCTCAGCTTCTTCATCGCTTGGCCTCCTTCCACGCCGCCTGGATCGAGAACGCCACCGGGTGCTGGGGGTCGTTCTTCTTCACCTCGTGGCGCACGAGCTGGACATGCGACAGCGTGTCGGCGCGGCTCAGGTTGAGCACGTAGGTGAGGGCGGCGAGGTAATCCTTGCTGTCGCCGGAGATGGTGACCGTGCCGCTCTTCGTGTCCGGCTCGATGGCGAGCAGCGCCACCTGGTCGTTCGCCGCGGACTCGAGCGCGGCGAAGAGCTTGCTCCACGGCAGCGCGAGCCGCTCCACGGTGTCCTTCGCCAGGGCCACTTCCTCCTTGGAAACGGTACGGCCGGCCTTCTGCGGCTGCGCGCGCGCAACGAGCGCCGCGTTCGATTTCACACTGCGCTCGAGCTGGACGTAGGTGAGGGCGAGATCGCCCGCCATGCCCAGTGCCACGGCGAGCAGCACGCGGCCGGCCCACCGCGAGGCGGGGCGGCGGCGAATGAAATCGAGTTCGATGCGCTGCATTGAGTCTCCTTATTCCCCTGCCAGAGCCAGTTCGCGGTAGCCGAGGGCTTCGGCGCGCCACGCGTCATGCATCTCGACGTCGAAGTCCCCCTGCGCGCAGACGATGACCCGCGTCACCGGCGTCGACAGGCCGAGGAACGCGCTTTCGCGCTCCAGGATCTCGGGCAGGACGTTGCGCCAGGTCTTGTCGCTGCGGCGGCTGCGGATCGCGATCCACATGCCGCGCTGGATCAGCGCGAGCGTGAGGCGGCCGGCCTCCTCGACCACGATCCAGCAGGAGCCGTTGCCGACCGACTTGCGGATGCGGTTGAAGGCGGCCACCAGGAACGGCTGCACCGAGCTCAGCCGGAGGTTGGCCTTCACGAAGATCGCCGAAAGCTGCGCGATCAGCGCGCGATCCACCGCGCACGCGAGGCGCGGCCCGACGGGCGCCGTCTCGGTGACGGTGATCTGCCATTCGGCCGCGCGCGGGCCGTGCAGCGTGTTGAAGCGGTGGCTGGCGAGCGCGGCCCACTGCTGCGCGCTCTTCAGCGTCTCGTTCCACGGCAGGAGCGCATAGCGCACCAGCTGGTCGGCGAGGACGATGGCGGCTTCCCCCTGCTTGCCGCTCAGGACCGAAGGCAGCACGTCGACGGCGGGCCCCCAGCCGCCGTCGGCGGCGGGGATGTCGATCGATTTCGCGCCGGTGACGAAGATGCGGTCCGGCGCGAGGCCGATGCGGAGCTGCTTGTTACGCCACAAAAGTGACACGGTTGATCTCCTCGAGACTTGTTTCTCCGTTATTGACCAGCCGCATGGCGGCTTCCCTGAGCGGTAGCGTGCCGGCCGCACGCGCGACTTCTTTCAGCTTTCTGGCCGGCGCGCGGGCGATGATCAGCTCGCGCAGCTCGTCGTTGAGGACGAGCAGTTCCCCGATGGCTTTTCTTCCTTTGAATCCGGTGCCCCTGCACTGCCCGCAGCCCCTGCCTTTGCAGGCCGTGCAGAACACCCGTACCAGGCGCTGGGCGAGGACGGCGTTCAGCGCCGAGACGAGGTTGTACGGATCGACGCCCATGTGCATGAAGCGGCCGAGGACATCGAAGGCGTTGTTGGCGTGGACCGTCGTGTAGACGAGGTGGCCGGTGAGGGCCGACTGCACCGCGATCTCGGCCGTCTCCGGGTCGCGGATCTCGCCCACCATGATGCGGTCGGGGTCGTGGCGCAGGATCGAGCGCAGGCCGCGCGCGAACGTGAGGCCCTTCTGCTCGTTGACGGGAATCTGCAGCACGCCCGGCAGCTGGTACTCGACCGGGTCCTCGATGGTGATGATCTTGTCGAGGCCCTTGTTGACCTCGGTGATCGTCGCGTAGAGCGAGGTGGTCTTGCCGCTGCCGGTCGGGCCGGTGACGAGCAGCATGCCGTAGGGCTGCGCGGAGAGGCTTCTCAGCGAATCCTTCAATTCGGCGGGAAAGCCCAGGGCATCCAGCGTCAAGCCGCTGATCTGGTCGGAGAGCGCCTTGCGGTCGAGGATCCTGAGCACCGCGTCCTCGCCGAACACGCTCGGCATCACCGAGACGCGGAAGTCGATCTCGCGGCCGTCGCGGCGCGCCTTGAAGCGCCCGTCCT
>DATDCR010000464.1:0-4942 GCA_036524215.1 Burkholderiales bacterium | reverse complement strand
TAACATGCTGAAAGCTGCGGTCCTCCAACGACCCCAGCAGCCAGAACGCGATTTCGAGCACCACGAAGGGATTGCTGGAGAGATTCATCACCAGCGCCGTTGCGGCGCCCGCAAAGCTCGACGTTGGTAGAGCAGCGGACTGAAAATCCGTGTGTCGCTGGTTCGATTCCGGCCTTGGCCACCAGACTCCCTCCAATTCCCAGGCTAGGCGCGCTCGGCGACCAGCACGACGTTCGAGCCGCCGAAGGCGAAGGAATTCGACATCACCGCGCGCGGCGGCGCGACCGTTTCCGCGCGCAGCGGCACGTGGCGCAGCTTGCACGCCGGATCCGGCTGCTCGAGAAATGCCGTCGGCGGCAGCACCCCGCGCATCAGCGGAAGCAGCGCCGCCGCGAACTCGAGCGCGCCCGCACCGCCGAGAAGATGGCCATGCAGCGACTTCGTCGAGCTCACCGGAACGGCCATGGCGGTGTCGCCAAGCACGGCATTGATCGCTTCGGCTTCCACGACATCTCCCACGGCCGTGGCGGTCCCATGGGCGTTGATGTAGCCGATCGCGCGCGGCGCAAGCTTCGATTCGGCGAGCGCCTCGCGCATCGCACGGATCTGGCCGTCGCGGTCGGGGCGGGACATATGGACCGCGTCGCACGAATTCCCGTAGCCGGTGAGAAAGGCGAGGATCGGCGCCCCGCGCGCGCGAGCGTGCGATTCTTCTTCGAGCACGAAGGCCGCCGCCCCTTCCCCCAGCACGAGTCCGCTGCGGCGTTTGTCGAAAGGCTTGCAGCTCGCGCCCGGGTCGGCCGCATCGGCGCTCGCGAGCGTTCGCAACGATTGCCAGGCGAGAAGCGTGGCTGGAGTGAGCAGCGCTTCGGAGCCGCCCGCCACCATGGCGTCGGCACGGCCGGCCTGGATCACGCGCATCGCTTCGCCGAGCGCCATCGCGGAAGACGAGCAGGCGGTTGCGAAGTTGGCGAACGGGCCGCGTAAGCCGTGGCGCACCGCGACGTTGGAGCCCGCGGCATTGCTCATCGCCATGACGACGGTCAGCGGCCGCGTGCGCCATTCGCCCGCGCCGTAGACCTGCTTGTACGCCGTCTCGAGCGTGTTGGCGCCGCCGAGGCCGGTGCCCCAGTAGACGCCGACGCGCTCGCGAGCCACGCTTTCGCCGAGGCCGCTCGACGAAAGCGCCTGCCCGGCCGCCACGAGCGCGAACTGCGCCGCACGATCGAGGTTGGCCGCCTCGGCTTCCTTGAAGAAGGGCGTCGGATCCCAGTCGATGCTGGCGGCCACCTGGACGCCCGATTTTTGCGACAGCTCCGCCGGCAGGCGCCGAATGCCCGGGCGAGCGTCGCGCAGCGAGCGATGGAACTCCTCGACATTGCAGCCCAGGGGCGACACGACGCCCGCCCCGGTGACCGCGACGCGCCGCTCGGCCATGGAGCCTAGGCCTTGCCGGCAGCGCTCAACGCGGCACCGACGTGGCGCTCGAGATCGCGCAGCGTCTTGATGCCTTTCAGATCCTCGTCCGAGACGCTGACGCCGAACTCTTCCTCGATCTTGAACATGAACTCGATGAAGCTGAGCGAATCGATGCCCAGGGTATCGAGCGGCGCGGCGGGATCAAGGGCCTTCGCTTCGAGCGAAAACTCCTTGCAAGCCAGATCCTTGATGCGCGCAAGCGTGTCCATCGCGCGATTATAAGGGCCGTGTCGAGCACGCTCCGACGCGCGCCGAGTTGCCGCGGGCGGCACGCATATTCAGCAAAAGCCTTATAATCTGCGACGTTAGCAACACTTCATGCCGCTCTACGCCGTCGGACTGAATCACCAGACTGCACCGCTCGCCGTGCGTGAGCGGGTGGTGTTTCACGTCGAGCGTTTGCGCGATGCCCTTTCGGAGCTGAAACGCGGCTTCGCACGCGAAGCCGCCATTCTTTCCACCTGCAACCGCACCGAGCTCTACGTCGCGGGCGAGGAGCCAATGGCGCTCGCGCAGTGGATGGCGCGCTATCACAGCTTCGAGCCCGACGGCTTGCGGCCCTATCTGTACACGCTGCCGCGCGAGCAGGCCGTGCGCCATGCCTTCCGCGTCGCGTCCGGCCTCGATTCGATGGTGCTCGGCGAGCCGCAGATCCTCGGCCAGATGAAGGAAGCGGCGCGTGTCGCCGAATCCGCCGGCACGCTCGGCACGCTGCTGCACAAGCTTTTCCAGCGTTCCTTTGCCGTGGCGAAGGAGGTGCGCTCGACCACGCAAGTCGGCGCGGCGAGCGTGTCGATGGCCGCCGCTGCCGTTCGCCTGGCGGCGCGCATCTTCCCGAGCATCAAGGACCAGAGCGTGCTCTTCATCGGCGCGGGCGAGATGATCGAGCTGTGCGCGACCCACTTCGCGGCGCAAGGGCCGGCGCGCCTGACGGTCGCCAATCGTACCCTCGAGCGCGCAGAGAAGCTCGCGCACCGCTTCAACGGCCACGCCATCGAGCTCAAGACGCTCGCCGATCACCTGCACGAATACGACATCGTCGTTTCGTCCACGGCGTCCTCGCTGCCGATCCTCGGCAAGGGCATGGTCGAGCGCGCCTTGCGCGCACGGCGGCGCCGGCCCATCTTCATGGTCGATCTCGCCGTGCCGCGCGACATCGAGCCGGAAGCCGCAGAGCTGGACGACGTTTTCCTCTATTCCGTCGACGACCTCGCGCAGATCGTGAGCGCCAACATCGATGCGCGCCGCTCCGCGGTAGCGCAGGCCGAAGTGATCATCGAGACGCAGGTCGGCCAGTTCATGCACTGGATGGAGACGCGCGAGAGCGTGCCTCTGATCCGCGCGCTGCGCGGCCGCGCCGACGAGGCGCGACGCGAAGAGCTCGAGCGTGCATTGCGCCTGCTCGCCAAGGGCGAGGATCCGGCCAAGGCGCTGGAGGCGCTGTCGCAAGGCATCGTGAACAAGCTGATGCATGCGCCGACCCAGGCGTTGAACGAGGCCGCGGGCGAGGAACGCCGCGCGCTCGCCGAGACGCTGGCGCGCCTCTACCGCATCGAGTGAAGGCTTCGCTTCGCAGCAAGCTGGACGGCCTGGTGTCGCGGCTTGCGGATCTCGACCGCATGCTCGCGTCGGAGGATGCGACGCGCGACCTCGACAAGTTCCGCAGCAACTCGCGCGAGCACGCCGAGCTCTCGGCGGTCGTCGCGCTCTACCAGGAATACCGCAAGGCCGAAGGCGACGCCGAGGCGGCGCGGGAGCTGGATCTCGACGAGGAAATCAAGAGCGCGCGATTGCGCATGGAGGCCCTCGAAGCGGACCTGCAGCGCGCGCTGCTGCCGAGGGACCCGAACGACGAGCGCAACGTGTTCCTGGAGGTGCGCGCCGGCACCGGCGGCGACGAGTCGGCCCTCTTCGCCGGGGATCTCTTCCGCATGTACATGCGCTACGCCGAGCGCCAGCGCTGGCAGGTGGAGATGATCTCCGAGAGTCCATCCGACCTCGGCGGCTACAAGGAAGTGATCGCGCGCATCGTCGGCCAGGGCGTGTATTCGAAGCTGAAGTTCGAGTCCGGCGGCCATCGGGTCCAGCGCGTGCCCGAGACCGAGGCGCAAGGACGCATCCATACCTCGGCTTGCACGGTCGCCGTCCTGCCGGAGGCCGATGCGCTCGACGAGGTGGTGCTCAATCCAGCCGAGCTTCGCATCGACACCTACCGCGCCTCAGGCGCCGGCGGCCAGCACGTCAACAAGACCGAATCCGCGATCCGCGTCACGCACCTGCCGACCGGCATCGTGGTCGAGTGCCAGGATTCGCGCTCGCAGCACAAGAACCGGGAGAAGGCGCTCGGCGTGCTCGCCGCGCGCATCCGCGACAAGCAGCTTCGCGAGCAGCAGGCCAAGACCGCCTCGACGAGGAAGTCGCTGATCGGCTCGGGCGACCGCTCCGGGCGCATCCGCACCTACAATTTTCCGCAGGGCCGCGTCACCGATCACCGCATCAACCTGACGCTCTACAAGATCGATCGCATCATGGATGGCGAGCTCGACGAGCTGCTCAATGCGCTCGCTACCGAGCACCAGACCGAGCAGCTGTCCGCGCTCGCCGAAGAACCGGCTTGAGCGTCGATCAGGCGTTGCGCTCGAGCGGCCTCGAGCCGCGCGAGGCGCGCCTGCTTCTCGCGCACGCGACCGGATGGAGCGAAGCGCGCGTCATCGGCTTTCCGGACGCACCGCTTTCCGGCGCTGCGCAGCGGATCTTCGCCGACTTCGCGGCCCGCCGCGCCGGCGGCGAGCCGATCGCCTACATCGTTGGCTGCAAGGAGTTCTACGGCCTGCGCCTCGCCGTGACGCCGGCGGTGCTGATTCCGCGGCCGGAGACGGAGCTGCTGGTCGATCTTGCGCTCGAGCGCGATTTCTCGTCGCTCGCCGACCTTGGTACCGGCAGCGGTGCGATTGCCTTAGCCGTCAAGCAGCATCGGTCGACCGCGCGCATCGTTGGCGTCGACGCGAGCGCGGCGGCATTGGGCATCGCGCGACAGAATGCCGCGGCGTTGGCGCTCGACGTGGAATGGCGGCAGGGCAGGTGGCTCGAGCCGCTCGCGCACCAGCGCTTCGATGTCATCGTCGCCAACCCGCCCTACGTCGCCGCCGGCGATCCGCACCTCCCCGAGCTGCGCTACGAGCCCCAGGCCGCGCTCGTCTCCGGCACCGATGGCCTTGATGACATCAGGGAAATCGTTGCGACCGTTCATCCGCACCTTAACGAGGGCGGATGGCTCTTGCTCGAGCATCTATGAGCTGACCGGCGACCTGCCCGATACGCTTCACTTCCGCGACTTCGAGAAGTCTCGCATCAGCCTGTCGCCTGCCACCACCATGGCGCCAGCTGCCGTCGCTTCGGCCAAGCGGATCCGCCTGAAGGATGAGATCAAGATCAAGGCGGCGCCCGCCGAGGCTGCCCACAA
>DATDCR010000463.1:0-3849 GCA_036524215.1 Burkholderiales bacterium | reverse complement strand
GCACCGCTGATCATGCCGACCACCGCCGAGATTATCGCCCGCGCCACCCAGCTGTTCGAGGATCTTCACTTCGGCGCCGCGCGCGAGTGGAAGGCCGCCCGGCCGGATCGCAAGGTCGTCGGCTACATGCCGATCTACGTGCCGCGCGAGATCGTCCACGCCGCCGGCATGCTGCCGGTCGGCATCTTCGGCGGCGGCGACCAGATCGAGGTGATCCAGGGCGACGCGTACTACCAGAGCTACATCTGCCGCATCCCGCGCTCGACGGTAGAGCTCGGCCTCACCGGCAAGCTCGATTGCCTCGACGGCATGCTGTTCCCTTCGATCTGCGACGTGATCCGCAACCTGTCGGGCATGTGGCAGATCATGTTCAAGGACAAGTACGTCAAGTACTTCGACCTGCCGCAGGACTACGACGACGCCACCGGCGGGCGCTTCTACGTCCACGAGATGCAGACGCTGCGCGCCGATCTCGGGCGCCTTGCGGGGAAAGAAATCTCGGATGAAGCGCTGAACCGCTCGATCGCCGTCTACAACGACAACCGCAAGGCCGTGCGCGAGCTTTACGCCTACCGGGCGCAGAAACCGTGGCAGGCACCGACCTCGGAGATCTACCTCGTGCTGCGCGCGGGCTGCGTGCTGCCGCCGGAAGAGCATACGGCCCTTATCAGAAGCTATGTGAGGGAGACGGATCTCGTCAAAAGACCGCAACGCGACAACGCCCGCGTCGTGCTCAACGGCTCGTTCTGCGAGCAGCCGCCGCTCTCACTCATCAAGTCGATCGAGCTCGCCGGCTGCTACGTGGTCGACGACGACTTCCAGCTGATCCACAGCTGGCTGCTGGACGACGTGCCCACCAGCGGCGATCCGCTGCAGGAGCTCTCGAAAGCCTTCCTGCACCGCTCGGCGTCGACCTCGTCGAAGTACGACGAGACGAAGGCCGACAAGGGCAAGTTCCTGCTTCACCAGGTGAAGACGCGCGGCGCCGAGGGCGTCATCTTCGCCATGCCTTCCTTCTGCGACCCGGCGCTGCTCGAGCGGCCGATGCTCCAGGAGATCCTGGCGAAGCACAAGATTCCCTACACCGCGTTCAAGTACGCGGAGAACACCGGCCAGATGGCGCCGATCCGCGAGCAGGCCGGCACCTTCGCCGATTCGATCAAACTCTGGAGCGCCGCATGAGCCCCGCACCTGTCAAGAAAGAAAAAAAAGAAGTCGTGAAAGACGACTCGATGTGGCTGCAGAAGGAGATGATCGGCCGCAACTACACCGAGCTCTCCACGGCCCACCAGCGCGGCAAGAAGATCTCCGCGACCTTCGTGCCCGGCAACCTGAACGAGCTGCTCATGTGCTTCGATCTCGTGCGCCGGCTGCCCGAGACCGACGCGCTGCAGAACGGGCTGCGCAAGAAGTCCGGCAAGATGATCATGGACGCCGAGCGCGACGGCCACTCCGAGGACGTCTGCACCTACGTGAAGAGCGACCTCGGCATGATGCTGCAGGGCGAAACCGGCCCGACCGGCGAGCCGATGCCGCACCCGGACGTGCTGCTCCTTTCGTATACCGGCTGCTTCACCTTCATGAAGTGGTTCGAGCTGGTGCGCCAGAAGTACGACTGCGAGACCGTGATGCTGCACGTGCCCTACCAGGGCGACGGCAGGATCAACCCGGCGATGCGCGACTACGTCGTCAAGCAGATCAAGGACAAGGTGATCCCGACGCTCGAGAAGGTTTCCGGTGTCAAGTTCGACATCGATCGCCTGCGCGAGTACATGAAGGAGTCGCAGAAGGCCGAGGAAGACCTGGTGCGCGTGCTGCAGAGCGCCAAGCACAGGCCGAGCCCGATCGACGGCTACTTCGGCGCCGTCTACTACATCGGGCCGATGTTCACCGCCTTCCGCGGCACGCCCGAGGCGACGAAGTACTACTCGGTGCTGTGGCAGGAAATCCAGGCGCGCATGGCGGCCAACAAGGGACCGGTGACGCCGGAGGGCGATCATCCCGGCGAGAAATACCGCCTGGTGGTCGAAGGCCCGCCCAACTGGACCAGCTTCCGCGACTTCTGGAAGATGTTCTACGACGAAGGCGCGGTGGTCGTCGCCTCCACGTATTCCAAGGTCGGCGGCGTCTATGACTTCGGCTTCCGCCACGATGCCAGCCGGCCGATCGAGTCGCTCGCCGAGTACTGCCTGGGCTGCTACACCAACCTCAACTTCCCGCAGCGCATCGACATGATCTGCAAGTATCTCGACGAGTACCAGGCGGACGGCCTGCTCATCAACTCGATCAAGAGCTGCAACAGCTTCTCGGCCGGCCAGCTTCTCATGCTGCGCGAGGTGGAGAAGCGCACCGGCAAGCCGGCGGCCTTCGTCGAGTCCGATCTGGTCGACCCGCGCTACTTCTCGGCGGCCAACATCAAGAACCGGCTGGAGAGCTATTTCCAGATGATCAAGCAAAAACGGATGGCGGTGGCAGCATGAAGACCTTCATCGGCATCGACCTGGGCTCGACCACCACCAAGGCCGTCGTGATGGACGACGAGCAGCGCATCCTCGGCCACGGCATCACCAACTCGCGCTCGAACTACGACACCGCGGCCGCCATCGCCAAGCAGGAGGCGCTCGTCGCCGCGCGGTTCTATCTCTTCCGCGAGGAGCTGTCGAAGAACAAGGTGCTCAACGGCGCCCTGCAAGATTTCCTGGGGCAGCTCGAGCGCGATTTCCGCCACGAGCAATACCTCGAGCAGCTGGCCGACCTGGAGCAGGTCTGCGCGCGCAACGTGGCGAACGCCAAGTTCGGCGATGCGGCGGCGGGCGTTTCGGCGGCCCTTCATACCTTGTTCGGCCTGCTGAAAACCGACGCCGCCGCGCTCTTCGCGCCCGGTGCCAGGCGCAAGAGCGACTTCTTCCGCGACATCGCCGGCGCCCAGTACCTCGCGCTCGGCGAGCAGGTGGCGAAGGACGCCGGCGTGCGCTACGACCAGCTGCTCAACGTCTTCGACCGCTCGATCATCGAGGTCGAGAACCGCGTGTACGGCGAGTCGACCTCCAGGCACCTGCTGGCGGCGCTCGAGCGCACGTACAAGGCGTTGCCCGAGACCGCGGCGCAGAGGGAAAGGATCTCGGCGCCGATCAAGGGCGTGCTCGACCGCTCGCTCGAAGAAACCTACGTCATCGGCACCGGCTACGGGCGCGCGCGGCTGCCATTTTCCAAGGAGCACATCCGCTCCGAGATCCTGTGCCACGGCCTCGGCGCGCACGTGATGTACCCGAACACGGCGACGGTGCTCGACATCGGCGGCCAGGACACGAAGGCGATCCAGGTCGACAAGGCCGGCATCGTCGAATCGTTCCAGATGAACGACCGCTGCGCGGCCGGCTGCGGGCGCTACCTCGGCTACATCGCCGACGAGATGAACATGGGGCTGCACGAGCTCGGGCCGCTCGCCATGAAGGCGACCAAGACGATCCGCATCAACTCGACCTGCACGGTGTTCGCCGGGGCCGAGCTGCGCGACCGGCTCTCGCTCGGCGAGAAGCGCGAGGACATCATGGCCGGCCTGCACCGCGCCATCGTGCTGCGCGCAATGTCGATCCTCGCGCGCTCGGGCGGCATTCGCGACGAATTCACCTTCACTGGCGGCGTGGCGAAGAACGAGGCCGCGGTCAAGGCGCTGATGGACCTGGTGCGCGAGAACTACGGCGACGTGACGCTCAACATCAATCCCGACTCCATCTATACCGGGGCGCTCGGCGGCGCGACGTTCGCCTGGCGCGCGGTGATGGAAGAGGGCAAGGAAGCGGAACACAAGGTCAAGGAGGCGGCATGATCTGGACCGCAGGCATCGAC
>DATDCR010000462.1:0-4323 GCA_036524215.1 Burkholderiales bacterium | reverse complement strand
CGGATCGCGAATTCGAGGTGCTGCGTCTGCTCGTCCAGGGCCTCGGCCCGACCGAGATCGGCGAGCGGCTGCACCTGTCGGTCAAGACGGTGAGCACGCACAAGACGCGCATCCTCGAGAAGCTCGGCCTCGGCAGCACCGCCGAGCTGGTCCGCTACGCGCTCGAGTACAAGCTCGTCGACTGATTTTTCGGAATATTCCTACACGGCGACAGCGCCTGCGGGGCGCAAACTCGCGCCGGTGAAGGTTTTCCTCGTCGAAGACTCCCCGATGCTGCGCGACCGGGTGCAATCCATCGTCGGCTCGATTCCCGGCGCGCAATGCATCGGGCACGCGGCCACCGCGAAGGACGCGATCGCCGGCATCGAGCAGTCGCGCCCCGACATCGTGGTGCTCGACATCCAGCTCGAGGAGGGCAGCGGTTTCGACGTGCTGCGCGCGGTGCGAGCGTCGCTGCCCCAGGTGAGCTTCTACGTGCTGACGAACTTCGCCAACGAGGCCTACCGCCGCAAGGCGCAGAGCCTCGGCGCGCGCGGCTTCTTCGACAAGAGCCACGAGTTCGACCGCCTGCGCGACGCGCTCAGCGCCGCCTAGCAACAAACTGCAGTAGGAATCGTCCGACGCTGAATTTCAGCCCCCGCCGATGGTGAGGGCGGGGGTGGCCCGGCACACTGCCGGCATGCAAGTGTTTCTCGTAGAAGATTCCACCCTGGTGCGCGAGCGGCTGGAGACGATGCTCACCGCCGTGCCGGGCACCAGCATCGTCGGCCGCGCGCACGGCGCGGCCTCCGCCATCGAGGAAATCCTCGCCACGCGCCCCGACCTGGTGGTGCTCGACGTGCAGCTCGCCGAGGGCAGCGGCTTCGACGTGCTGCGCGAGCTCCACGCCAGGGCGCCCGAGCTCGACGTGGTGATGCTGAGCAACTACTCGTCCGACCCGTACCGGCAGATCGCCGAGCGCTTCGGGGCACGGGCCTTCTTCGACAAGTCCAGGGAATTCGAGCGGGTGCGCGACGTGGTCGCGAACCGCGCCGTCATCGCCAAGTGAACCGGAGGGACTCACTATGTCCGCAGTCATCGCAATCCTGCCGCAGCCAAGGAGCCGATTCGTGAACCAGGTCGAAGCGCGCAAGTTCGAGGTCACGTGCACCAGCTGCAACCTGCGCGAGCTGTGCCTGCCGGGCGGCGTGTGCATCGAAGACCTGGAGCAGGTGCAGAACATCGTCTACGCGCGCCGCCGCATCAAGCGCGGCGAAAGCCTGTTCGCGAGCGGCGACTCGTTCACCTCGGTGTACGCGATCCGCAGCGGCTTCTTCAAGACCAGCGTGGTCGACGGCGAGGGCCGCGAGCAGGTCACCGGCTTCTTCATGGGCGGGGAACTGCTCGGCATGGACGGCATCGGCGCCGGCCGCCACAACGGCACGGCGGTGGCGCTGGAAGACAGCGAAGTCTGCGTCATGCCCTACTCGCTCATCGAGCAGATGGCGCGCGACTATCCGGCCCTGCAGCGCCACCTGCACTCGGTGCTCTCGCGCGAGATCGTGCGCGACCACGGCGTCATGATGCTGCTCGGCTCGATGCGCGCCGAGGAGCGCCTGGCGGCGTTCCTGTCCAACCTGTCCAAGCGCTTCCTGCGCCGCGGCTATTCGCAGTCCGACTTCCACCTGCGCATGACGCGCGAGGAGATCGGCAGCTACCTCGGCCTCAAGCTCGAGACGGTGAGCCGCCTGTTCTCGCAGTTCCAGAAGGACGGCCTGATCGCGGTCGAGCAGAAGCACGTGCACATCCTCGACATCGCAGGCCTGGAAAAGGTGCTGACAGCCGCGGCAAAATAGCGCCATGGCGCCGCACCTGAAGATCGCCACGCACCACGTGCCCGATGCCGAGGCCGCGGTGCGCAACATGCGCCAGCAGGCGCGCGAGCTGACGACGCACTACGGCGCCATCACGGGCTGCCGCTTCAGCCTGTCGCACGATGCGAGCCTCGGCTACGAGGCGCGCCTTGAGCTTCTCTTCCCGCAGCACCAGGTGATCGTGAATGGCGGCGGGGCGGCAGCCGAGCAGGCGCTGAAAACGGCGCTCGCGGCCGCCGATGCTCAGCTGAAGATCCTCGCCCAGCGCGACGCGACCGTCGCGCCGCGCAAGGCGCACGCCAAAGCCGCCTAGCGGGCGGCTTTCCTCTTCGCGGGACGCTTCTTCGGCAGCGTGGCCGCGCAGAAGCGATCGAGCACGCGCAGCTCTTCCTTGGCGAGCGCATCGAACACGGTCTCCCAGCACGCCGCCGCGGCCTCCATGTTGCCGAAGATCCAGCGCAGCTCGGCGTCGGCGAGCGCCGCCTGTTGGCGCCAGGCCAGCCGCGCGCGGTTTTCGATTCCCCTGTCCATAAGCTACCTCTTCGAAGTGAACCGTCGCGCGATGGAATAGGCGACGAGGCCGATCGAGACGAGCCGCATCAGCTCCCCCGCCGACTCGCCGAGCGCGGAGCGCGCGGCTTCCGAGCGCTGGAGCAACGCCTGGCGATCGTCCTGGAGCTGCACCAGGCTGTCGGCGAAGACCGCCGGTCTTGCGTCGAGCGCCCGGTAGAGGCGCCACGCGAGGAGCAGTGCGCAGAGCGCCAGCAGCAGCGCCATCATCAGTGCGGCCGCGAAGCGATGTTCGGCATCGACGGCCAGCAGCACGCCGGCGACGGCGACGGCGAGGGCCAGGAGACTGAGCCCGATGGCCGCGCCGGCGCCGGCGAGCAAGAGGACCGAGCGCACGAGCTCGGCACGCAGCTCGGTGCCGAGCAGCGCCAGGCGAGCGTGCGCGAGCCCCGTGGCGCTACCGAGCAGCCCGCGCACTGCCCCGAGCATCGACTAGCGACGCCCGATCAGCAGGCCGACCAGCAGGCCGATGCCGGCGGCGACGCCGGCCGTGGCCCACGGATGCTTGTGGACCTGGTCGTTCACGTCATGCGCGGCGGCCTTGGCGCTGGTCTCGAACTTCTCGCCCGCGGCGAGCAGCTGCTCGCGCGCGGCGCGCACCGAGCCTTCGGCCTTGGCGCGGATCTTCTCGATGCGATCGCCGGTCTGTGCGGCGGTCGCTTTCAGGAGCTCTTCGGCGTCGATCACAA
Organism: Burkholderiales bacterium; assembly: GCA_036524215.1. GTDB lineage: Bacteria > Pseudomonadota > Gammaproteobacteria > Burkholderiales > SG8-39 > SCGC-AG-212-J23. Next base: position 1,211 of record DATDCR010000462.1, on the reverse strand, counting down.
CGGCGCGCATGTCGTGCATGAGTTTGTCGGCGTTCGCGGTGTCCATGATTTCTCCTTGCAGGAGGGAGTGGCGCTTTATTCATGCTACGAGCCTGCGCGCGTCGCCTATTGACGACGGTCAACCGCCGCCAGCTTGGTGAGCTGGTGGATCGCAACTCCGGCGACCCCGGCCGCAGCGGCGGCCGCCAGGTCCATCGCGCCGAGCGCCGCGAAGCGGAAGGTCTCGGCCACCGGCACGAGGTAGATCGACGCCAGCAGCGCGGCGACGGCGAGGACGACGATCCACCACAGGGCGGGATTGCGTGCCGTGATCCACTGGAAGATGAAGCGCTCGCCGGCGCGGTAGTCGAGGATCAGGGCGACATTGCCGAAGACGATGGCGGCGAAGCCGATGGCGCGCGCTTCGCCGTCGCTGCGGCCGGCGTGCACCGCCCAGGCATAGACCGCGAGCACGCCGGCCAGCACGGCGAGGCCCAGGGCCACGCTGCCCACCAGCATGCGCGTATCGAACAGCGGTGCTTTCGGGTCGCGTGGCGGGCGATGCATGGCGCCCTCCTCGCTCGGCTCGGCCTCGAAGGCGATCGAGCACGCCGGATCGATGACGAACTCGAGGAACACGATGTGCACCGGGAACAAGACGAGCGGCCAGCCGAAGACGAGCGGCAGGAACGACATGCCCGCCGTCGGCACATGCACCGAGACGATGTAGCGCATGGCGTTGCGGATGTTCTCGTAGATGCGGCGGCCCAGGCGCACCGTCTCCACGATCGAGCCGAAGTCGTCCTCGAGAAGCACCAGCGCCGCCGCCTCGCGCGCGACATCGGTGCCGCGCCGGCCCATCGCCACGCCGATGTGCGCGGCCTTCAGCGCGGGCGCATCGTTCACCCCATCCCCGGTCATCGCCACCACTTCGCCGGCCGTCTTGTACGCCGCCACCAGGCGCAGCTTCTGCTGCGGCAGCACGCGCGCGAAGACGCTCGCCTCCTCGACGGCGCGGGCGAGCGCTGCGTCGTCCATGGCCTCGATGTCCGCGCCTGAAATCACCGTTCGAAAATCGAGACCGGCCTGCCGCGCGATCTCGCGCGCCGTGCCGGCGTAGTCGCCGGTGATCATCACCACGCGGATGCCGGCGCGCCGGCACAGCGCCACGGCGTCCGGCACCGAGGGGCGCAGGGGATCGGCGAGCGCGACGAAGCCCAGCCACCGGTAGC
>DATDCR010000461.1:0-3531 GCA_036524215.1 Burkholderiales bacterium | reverse complement strand
TTCGTCATTCCGAACCCGTGGGATGGCGGCTCGGCGCGGCTGCTCGTCGGCCTCGGCTTCCAGGCGCTCGCCACGTCGAGCGGTGCGGCAGCAGGCGTGCTCGGCCGGCGCGATGGCCGCATCACGCGCGACGAGGCGCTGGCGCAGGTGCGCATCATCGTTGCGGCGACGGATTTGCCGGTGTCCGCCGATCTCGAGAAAGGCTTCGGCGACTCGCCGACCGTCGTCGCCGAGACCGTGCGCCTGGCGGCGGAGGCGGGGCTCGTCGGCTGCTCGATCGAGGATTCGACCGGCAGCAAGGACAAGCCGCTCTATGACTTCGCCTTTGCGGTGGAGCGGGTGGCGGCGGCGGTGGATGCGGCAAGGAGCGTCGGCTTTCCATTCATGCTCACGGCGCGCGCGGAGAACTTCCTGCGCGGCAATCCGGACCTCGATGACACGATCCGGCGGCTGCAGGCTTTCGGCGCAGCGGGCGCCGACGTGCTCTTCGCGCCCGGGCTGCCGGATCTCGAATCGGTGGCGAAGGTCTGCCAGGCGGTGGACAAGCCGGTGAACTTCATGGCCGGGATCCGCGGCAAGTCGTTCAGCGTGGCCGAGCTGGAGAAAGCCGGCGTGCGCCGCATCAGCCTGGCGACGTCGCTTTTCCGCGCGGCCATGACCTCGGTCCTGGAAGCGGCGCGCGAAGTGAAGGAGCAGGGCAGCTTCGGCTATCTCGAGCGCTCGCTCGCCACGCCGGAGCTGAACCGCTACATGGCGGAGTGATCCGCTTCTCGCTCGTCATCCCGGCCTATAACGAGGCCCTCCTGCTGCCGCGGCTGCTCGATACGGTGGAGCTTGCGCGCGGCCGCTACCACGGCGGCGCCGACGCGATCCAGGTGATCGTGGCCGACAACGCTTCTACCGACGACACGGCATCCATCGCCGGCGCGCGCGGCTGCGAAGTGGTGAGCGTCGAGAAGCGCGTGATCGCCGCCTCGCGCAACGGCGGCGCGCGCGCTGCGCGAGGCGAGGTCGTGTGCTTCATCGACGCGGATTGCACGATCCATCCGCAGACGTTCAACGCCATCGACGAGGCGATGGCGCGCCCCGAGGTGATCGGCGGCGCGACCGGCGTGCGGCCCGAGCGCTGGTCGGCCGGCCTCGTGGCCACCTGGCTGGTGTTTCTTCCCGGCGTGCTCGCCACCGGCATGGATGCCGGCGTGGTGTTCTGCCGCCGCAGCGACTTCGAGGCGCTCGGCGGCTACGACGAGTCGCTCGATTACGCCGAGGACGTGATGTTCCTCTGGTCGCTGCGCAGGCTCGGCAGGCGGCGCGGGCAGCGCCTCGCCCGGCTTGCCGGCGTGCAGGCGGTGACTTCGACGCGCAAGTTCGACCGCCACGGCGACTGGCATTACTTCACGCTGCTGCCGCGCAGCGCGCTCGCGCTCCTTCGCTCGACGCGCAGCGAGGCGGCGCGGCGCTACTGGTACGACGACCGCTGATTACTTCTGCAGGAGCACCAGCGCGATCGGCGGATAGAAGATCACCGCGAGCAGCACCAGGCACATGACGATCACGTAGGGAAAGGCGCCGGCGAAGATGTCGCCGAGCGAGATGCGCGCATCGTTGAGCGTGCTCTTGATGACGAACACGGACAGTCCGAAGGGGGGCGTGAGAAGGCCGACCTCGACGGCGATGACCGTGACGATGCCGAACCAGATCAGGTTGACCGAGTACTTCGCCACCAGCGGCAGGAACATCGGCACCATGATGAGCATGATCGACACGCCGTCCATCAGCGTGCCGAGGAACAGGATGATCGCCGAGTAGAGGATAAGCAGCGGGTAGAAGCCCAGCCCGGCCGACTTCACCCAGGTCTCGAGCGCCAGCGGCAGCCCCGAGAAGGCGAGCAGGCGGCTGTAGATGTTGGCCGCGATGATGAGGAACATGATCGACACGGTGACGTGCCCGGTCTCGACGAGGATCTTCCAGAAGATCGGCAGCGTGATCTGCCGCCGCCAGGCCGCAATCAGGAAGGCGCCGAGCGCGCCGACCGCGCCGGCCTCGGTCGGCGTGAACCAGCCCACGTAGATGCCGCCGAAGCCGAGCAGGATCAGCACCGCCACCGGCAGCAGGCGCACGATCGCAAGGCCGGCGCTTTCGTCCCGCGCCTCGGCCTGCACCGGGTTCGGCTGCACTCGCGACGGGAGCAGGTAGGCGTACAGGAGAATCATCACGCCGAACGACGCGGCGAGCAGCAGCCCCGGCACGACCCCGGCGATGAAGAGGTCGCCGATCGACTGCTCGGTGATGAGGCCGAAGATGATCATCAGCAGGCTCGGCGGAATCAGCATGCCGAGCACCGAGCTGCCGGCGACGACGCCGACCGCGAAGCGCGGCGTGTAGCCGGCGCGCAGCATCTCGGGCACCGCGACCTTCGTGAACACCGCCGCCGAGGCGACCGAGATGCCGGTCACGGCGGCGAAGACCGCATTCGCGCCGACCGTGGCGAGACCGAGGCCGCCTTTCACGCGCCGCAGCAGGGTGTCGGCGGCCCAGAACGTGTCGCGCCCGATGCCGGCGACGCTCACCAGGAATCCCATCAGCACGAAAAGCGGCACGACGCCGAAGACATAGCCCGCGACCGAGTCGTAGGCGGCGAGGGAAAGCAGGTTCATGGCGAAAGGGAAGCTGCCCTTGATCGCCCAGAGGGCGACGAGCGAAACGAGGCAGAGCGCAATCGCGATGTGCATCCCGGCGTAGATCAGCACCAGGATGGCGAGGATCGACAGCAGTCCTATTTCCAGGCCGCTCATCCGCGCCGCCTCACGCGATCGCGTCGCTGCCCTGCTCGGGCTCCGTTTCGGGCGCGCGGCGCCCGAGCGCGATCAGCAGGTCGCGCCAGGCAAAGAGCAGGTACTGCAGGCAGCCGAGCGCCGAGCCGATCAGGATGATGAGGCGCACCGGCCAGATCGGGAAGGTGACATAGCCTTCGACCCCGGCGTACTCGCCGCTCGTCCAGGAGCGAAGCAGGTAGGGGTAGCTGCCGTAGAAGAGCACGGCGAAGATCGCCGCGCCGGCGAGCGCGAAGGCGGCCTCCATGCCGAAGCCGGCGGATCGCCAGCGGCGCTTCACGCTATTGAGAAACCCGTCGGCTCGCGTCATGCGCCCCGAGCGCAGGCAGTGCCCGATCTGCAGGAAGAGGATGCCGACGATCGAAAGCGTGACGAACTCGGCCACGCCCGGAATCGGCCGGGTGAGCGCGGAGCGGCCGACGACGTCCGCATTGATGATCACCATGAGGACGAAGATCCACAGCGTCCCCACGGAACTGAGCCCCGAGAGCAGCCCCTCGAAGCTCGCCCGGCGAATCACTTTTCCCAATCCCTCAGCGGCTGCTGGCCCGCGGCGCGGACTTTCGCGAGATAGGTTTTCAGCACCTGCCCGGCCGGCAGGCCGCGCTGCTCGTTGCGCTTGACCCAGTCCTGCGCGATGTTGGGCATCGTGGCGGCCCATTTCGCGCGCTCGGCGGCGGGCAGGGAGGTAATGGTC
>DATDCR010000460.1:0-3994 GCA_036524215.1 Burkholderiales bacterium | reverse complement strand
ATAACCGTCACGGCCTCGTTGCCTTGGTCGTTCAACAACACCAATTTCACCGTGACGATGGATATCGGCGTGTTGGCAGACCATGTGCTGCTCAGTTCGACGGACGCTACTACCGGCTGGTTTGTCCGCAACGAGTGGTACCGGCTGACCTACTACGCGGCGACTGCGCGCCACACCGCGTCAGTACTGCCAACGAGTCCTGCCTGCACGACCGGCGTTAACTGCCTCTCGATCGCGAATGTAACGCCGAGCGGCGCGCAGCGTGCGATTCTGATCCTGGCCGGGCGCAGCATCAACAACGCCACGCGGCCAAGCGCGACCCTCGGCGACTACCTGGAATTCGGCAACGCCGCCGGCAGCTACGAGCGCCAGACCGTCAGCAGCGTGGTCGCCGCCGGCCTGAAGCGCCCATTCAACGACCGCATCGTCGTCGTCGATACGAATTGATGCGCGCCAGGATGCGACGCAGCAGCGGATTCACGCTCGTCGAGCTCGCCGTCGTCATGACGGTCGTCGCTTTCCTCCTGGCGAGCCTGATGTACACGCTTTCTGCGCAGATCGATCAGCGCAATTACGAGGAGACGCGCCGCCGGCTCGAGCAGGCGCGCGAGCTGATCCTCTCCTTCGCTATCGTGAACGGCCGCCTGCCCTGTCCCGCGCGCTATACGAGCGCGGCGAGCAACAGCGGCGGACTGGAGAGCTTCTGCAGCGCGGCCGCCACCTCGTCCACGTCCACTTGCGTCGGCAGCGAAACGACCACCGTGCAGGCGCATGGTACCTGCTCCAACCATTTCGATGGCTACGTGCCCGCCGCTACGCTCGGCTACCTGCAGACGGACCCGAGCGGCTTCGCCATCGACGCCTGGGGCAACCGCATCCGTTATGCGGTGGCGCGGACAAATACCAACTGCTCGGGCACCACGACGCCGCCGAACGGCTACACCACCATGTACACGAGCAAGACCTACCTGCAGACCTACGGCATCACCTGCCAGCCGAACGATCTGCTCGTATGCAAATCGGCGACCGGCATTACCAGCACCGACTGCGGCGGCGCATCGAACCAGATCATGAGCCAGAGCCTGGTCACCGTCGTGCTCTTGTCCACCGGAAAGAACGCGACCACGAGCGGCGGCACCGGGATCGATGAAGCCGCGAACCTGAACGGCGACCGCGTCTTCGTTTTCCATCCTCCCACGCCGAGCGACTTCGCGAACGGCGAGTTCGACGATCAGTTCACCTGGGTTACGGTAGGCGAGCTCTACGGCAAGCTGATCGGCGCCGGCGTCCTGCCCTGAAGGGCGAAGCACACTTCGCCGTCCTCGTTCTTCTCGAGCGCCAGGCGAAAGCCGCTCGCTTCGGCCTGCCGCGCCGCCTGGTAAAGCCCGATGCCGAGCCCGCCGCGCGAAGCGACCGGCGCGCGCAATAGGCCCGCGGCGAGCTCGGCCGGAACCGGGGCACCCGTATCGCATACGCGCAGCACGAGCTCTGCATCCTGCTCCAGCGAGACGCGCACGCGGATGCCGGGCTCTCGGGTGCGCTTGGCGAGCGCATTGCGGATCAGGTTGTCGGCCACGCTGTCGAACAGGGCGCGCGGCAAGGCGGAATCACCCGCCAAGCGCGCCGGCAGGAACTCGACGCCTTCGCCCTGGTACTGCGGCGCGATGCCGTCCCACCACACGATCGCCGGGATGTAGGTCTCCGCTTCCGCCTGCGGCCGCTGCAGCCGCGCGAGGGTCTCGGCGAGCCGCTGCGCGACGACGGGGAGCTGCCGCCGGACGAGGGCATTGAGCTGCGCCGAGTCGGCCGCTCCCGGCCCGGTCGCCACCGAGCAGAGCACATTCAGCGATTGCAGGAGGTTCTTGATGTCGTGCGTGGTGCGAGCGCCGGTCTCATGCACCGCTTTCAGATAGCTCGTCTCGCGCAGCTTCTCTTCGCGCCGCTTGGCGACGTAGAACTCGCCCAGCAGCTGGCCCAGCAGGCGCAGGTGCCATTGCAGGGCCGGGCTCAGGCGGTAGCGCGAGAAGATCCGCAGGCTGATCTCCTCGTTGACAAACTCCACCACGTGCGCCGTGCGCTCGCCGCGCTCGCCGACGAACGCGCCGGCGCGCCAGGCGACGCCAGCCACGGCCGGAAGGCGCCCAAGCGCGACGGCCGCCTCCTCGAGGAACCGCTGCGGGCTCAATTCCGCCTGCAGGAGCTCGGCGAGAAGCTGCAGCCAGCGCTCCACCGGCAGGCCGATCGAGAACAGATAACGCGCGAAGAAGATGCTGAGCCCGCCGCCACTGCGCGGATTCCAGGCCAGTCCGACCAGGAGCACAGCGGCCGCGGTGACGAACACCGTATAGGTCAGCGCTTCCAGGTAGGTCGTGCCGGCGAGCGTCATGAAGGTGAAGCTGCCGAGGATGACCACCATCAGCAGAAGCATGAGGAAGACGCTGTAGAAGAAATCGATGATCTGCGGCATCTCCGGCGATTCGCGCTCCGCGGGGAACAGCGCGATCAGCACAAAGGCGAAGGGCAGCGCGTACTCGGCGATGCGGCGGGTCTCCGCGGTGATCTCGCGCCGCGGTGCGATCTCCGGCAGGATGGCAACGGCGAGCAGCGCAAGCAGGTAGGCGAGCATCACCAGATAGCAGCGCCGCTGCCATTTCGCATGGTGCTGGTACACCTTGCCGCCAACGAGGCCGGCGATCACGACCACCCAGAACGCGAGCAGCCACCAGTCGAGCCGCAGCATCACCGCAAAGGCGACGATCGAGAGAATGAAACCCTGGGCCGGCGAAACGCGCTGCTCGGCGCGCAGGAACGGCTGCCAGAGCAGCAGCAGGCCGAGGTGCGCCAGCAGCAGCGCGCGCGCCCACGGATCGGCGACGCCGCGGAAAACGGCCACATGCAGCAGGATCAGCATGGCCACCACGACGAGCCGCCAATAGCGCTGGCTGAAGTTCCAGGTGGCGTTGGCTAGCCGCCTGAACAGCGGCGGCTGCAAGCTGATCTGTTGCATGGCGTTGCGGACTAGTCTACAAACGAACGCATGCCCGCGGCCATTTTCGCCCGTCTCGCGTTCGACGAAGCGCGGCGCGGCGGCCTGGCCTGGCTAGCGGCAGCAGCCCTGCTGCTCGGGTTGGGTGCGGCGGCATTCCTTTCGCAGGTCGCGCTCACCGAGAGCCGGGCGGTGCAGGCTTCGCTCGTCGCTGCGCTGCTGCGCGTCTGTGCCGTCTTCATTCTCGCCACGCAAGTGATTGCCAGCGTGCGCCGCGAGATCGACGATCGGCGCCTTGAGCTGCTGCTTTCGTTGCCGCTCTCGCGCGCCAGCCAATACCTGGGCCGTTTCGCCGGATTCGCCGCCTGTGGTGTGCTGCTCGCGCTCCTCTTCAGCCTTCCCCTCTTCCTGTGGTCGTCGCCAGCTGCCGTCGCGGCTTGGGGCGTCTCGCTCGCCTGCGAACTCGCCCTCGTCGCGGCAGCCGCGCTGTTTTTCACGATGACGCTCGCGCAACTCGTCCCGGCGCTGGCCGCGACGGCGGGGCTCTACCTACTGGCCCGCTCCATTACGGCCGTGCAGGCCATTGCGAGCGGTCCGCTTACGGACGAAACGCTCGCTAACGCGCTCGCGCGTCACGCCGTAGACGCGGTCGCATTACTCTTGCCCGCGCTCGACCACGTAACGCGCACAAGCTGGCTGCTCTATGGCGTTTCGGACTGGCGGAGCTACCTTTATGGCGTCGGCGGCCTGCTGCTGTACACAGCACTCGTCGCCGCCGCCGGCGTGTTCGACTTCCAGCGGCGCGCCGCTTGAAGCGCGACGAACGTCCGCTCTCGGCGGTTTCTCCATGGGTCTGGGCCGCCCTTGTCGTGTTTCTCGCCGCGCAAATTGCCTGGCGGCTCGCAATGCCGCCGCCCCGCCCAATGGCTTCCGACTTGCCGCCGGCGCCCGCCGTCAAGGTGCTGCGGCTCGCAAGCCTTGGCGAGCCCGAAGCGAGTGCGCGCCTTT
>DATDCR010000459.1:0-4648 GCA_036524215.1 Burkholderiales bacterium | reverse complement strand
CGCCGAAGTGGCGCTTCAGGTACTCGTTGATCTGCGCGTGCATCGACGGGAAGATCGCCGGCCGCGCGTCGTGCAGCGTATTGTCGAGGTCGAAGATCCACACCCGCCGCGACGGGGGCAGCCTCGCGATTCTCACGACCTATTTGCTTTTGATGAGGGTGCCGACGCCTTCGTCGGTGAGCACTTCAAGGAGCAGCGCATGCGGGATGCGCCCGTCGATGATGTGGACGCTCTTCACGCCGTTGCGCGCCGCGTCGAGGGCGGAGCCGATCTTCGGCAGCATGCCGCCGGAGATGACGCCTTTGTGCACGAGGTCGTCGATCTTCTTCGGCGTCAGGCCCGTGAGCAGCTTGCCCTGCTTGTCGAGCACGCCGGGCGTGTTGGTCATGACGACGAGCTTCTCCGCGGCGAGCACCTCGGCCAGCTTGCCGGCGACGAGATCGGCGTTGATGTTGTAGGTCGTGCCGTCGGCGCCGGTGCCGATCGGCGCAACCACCGGGATGAAGCCGCCGCCTTCGAGCGCCTGGATCACGGACGGATCCATCGACTCGATCTCGCCCACCTGGCCGATGTCGATGTGACCGTTTTCCTTCGACGGGAGCAGCATCTTGCGCGCGCGGATGAAGTTGCCGTCCTGGCCGGTGAGACCGACCGCCTTGCCGCCCGCCTGGTTGATGAGCTCGACGACTTCCTTGTTGACCTGGCCGCCGAGCACCATCTCGACCACGTCCATCGTCTCCGCGTCGGTGACGCGCATGCCCTGCACGAACTCGCCCTTCTTGCCGAGGCGCGCGAGGTGCTGCTCGATCTGCGGTCCGCCGCCGTGCACCACCACCGGGTTCATGCCCACCAGCTTCAGAAGCACCACGTCGTGCGCGAAGCCCGCCTTCAGCTCGTCCTCGATCATGGCGTTGCCGCCGAACTTGACGACGATAGTCTTGCCGTGGAAGCGCTGGATGTACGGCAGCGCCTCGGCCAGCACGCGCGCCTTCTCGGCGGCCTGAGGGTTGTGACCGGGAGAAGAAAGGAGGGGGGCGTGCATGGGCGCCCCCCTGATTCTACGGAAAAACCTACTGGATCGAGATCTGCTTGCGCTGCGTCGCCGCTTTCTTCGGCAACGTGAGCTCGAGCACGCCGTCGCGGAACTTCGCCTCGGCCTTCGCCTCGTCGACTTCCTGCGGCAGGGTGAAGCTGCGGCTGAGCTTGCCGAACACGCGCTCGCTATGCAGCAGGCGCTCTTCCTGCGAAGCCTCGCGCTCGCGCTTCACTTCGGCGGCCAGCGTGACCTGCGCGCCGTCGATCGTGACCTGGATCTCTTCCTTCTTGACTCCCGGCAGCTCCGCCGTCACGGTGTACGCGCCGTTACGCTCGGCCACGTCCACTTTCATGCGGGGCAGCGCTTCGCCGCGGCCCTCGTAGGACACCGGGCGCACCAGGAAGCCTTTGAACAGGTCGTCGACCAGCTCGTTGAAGGGGTCGAATCTCTGCATGCTGCTCATAGGGCCATCTCCTTTGCCTTGGCTTTGGGGCTCCTGCCCCGGACAAGGCAAAGGTAGGGGCCGGCGGCGCGATTTCAAGACCCCCGGTAAGCTTGGAGCATGAAGGAGTTAGCTTGTGCTCGCTGCGGCCGGGTTTTCCGTTGCGGGGCCGACGAGGAGCATTGCTGGTGCGTCGAGCTTCCTCCCCTCGAGCCGGTCCCCGGGCGCGGCTGCCTGTGCCCCGAGTGCCTGGAACTCGAGCTCAAAGAACGTAGCGCGCCAGATCCTCGTCCTTAGCGAGCTCGCCCAGCCGGGCGTCGACATAGGCGGCGTCGATGGCGATCTCGCCCGGGCCGCGCTTGCCGGCCTCGAAGGAGATCTCCTCGAGCAGCTTCTCGAGAACGGTGTAGAGCCGCCGCGCGCCGATGTTCTCGGTCTTTTCGTTCACCTGGAAGGCGATCTGCGCGATGCGGCGGATGGCCGGCGGCTGGAAGTCGATGCGCAGGCCCTCGGTTTCCAGCAGCGCCTGGTACTGCTTCACCTGGCTCGCGTCGGTGGCCGTGAGGATGCGCTCGAAGTCGTCGACCGACAGCGAATCGAGCTCGACGCGGATCGGGAAGCGGCCCTGCAGCTCCGGGATCAGGTCGGAGGGCTTCGCCAGGCTGAACGCGCCCGAGGCGATGAACAGGATGTGGTCGGTCTTCACCATGCCGTAGCGCGTCGACACGGTGGTGCCTTCGACCAGCGGCAGCAGGTCGCGCTGCACACCCTGGCGCGACACGTCGGCGCCGTGCACTTCGGAGCGGCTCGTGATCTTGTCGATCTCGTCGAGGAAGACGATGCCGTTCTGCTCTGCGTTGGCGAGCGCGCGCATCTTGAGGTCGTCGTCGTTGACGAGCCTTGCCGCTTCCTCTTCGGCGAGCGCCTGCATCGCCTCGCGGATCTTCATGCGCCGCAGGCGCTTGCGCCCGCCGCCGAGATTGGAAAGCATGCCCTGGATCTGCGAAGTGAGATCCTCCATCCCCGGCGGCGCGAGGATTTCCATGTGCGGGCTCGCCACGGCCACCTCGATGTCGACCTCCTTGTCGTCGAGCTCTCCCTCGCGCAGCTTCTTGCGGAATTTCTGCCGCGTGGCGCTCGCCGGGTCGTCCTCCTTGAAGCCGACCAGCACGTCGAGCACGCGGTCTTCCGCCGCCTCTTCGGCGCGCGCGCGCACGCGCTTCATCGCCTGCTCGCGCGTCTGCTTCACGCTGATCTCGACGAGGTCGCGCACGATGGTGTCGACGTCGCGCCCGACGTAGCCGACTTCGGTGAACTTCGTCGCCTCGACCTTGATGAAAGGCGCATCGGCAAGGCGCGCCAGCCGGCGCGCGATCTCCGTCTTGCCGACGCCGGTCGGCCCGATCATCAGGATGTTCTTCGGCGTGATCTCCTGGCGCAGGGGCTCCGCCACCTGCTGGCGGCGCCAGCGATTGCGCAGCGCGATGGCGACCGCGCGCTTCGCCCGGGCCTGGCCGACGATGTACTTGTCGAGCTCGTGGACGATCTCCTGCGGCGTCATGACGCCAGCGAGACCGCTCATTCCAGCACCTCGATCGTGCGCTGGTGATTGGTGTAGATGCAAAGGTCCGCCGCGATGGCGAGCGCCTTGTCCACGACGTCCCGGGCCGAAAGGTCCGTATGGTCGACGAGCGCGCGGGCGGCGGCCTGCGCGTAGGGCCCGCCGGAGCCGATGGCGACGATGCCCTGCTCCGGCTCGAGCACATCGCCCACCCCGGTGATGATCAGCGAGTGCTCCTTGTCGGCCACGACCAGCATCGCTTCCAGCCGCCGCAGGATGCGATCGGTGCGCCAGTCCTTCGCCAGCTCGACGGCCGAGCGCATGAGATTGCCCTGGTGCTTGTCGAGCTTCGCCTCGAAGCGCTCGAAGAGCGTGAAGGCGTCGGCCGTTCCGCCGGCAAAGCCGGCGAGGATCTTGTCGTGGTAGAGGCGCCGCACTTTCTTGGCGCCGCCTTTCACGACCACATTGCCGAGCGTCACCTGCCCGTCGCCGCCGAGCGCGACGCCCGCGCCGCGGCGAACGGAAAGAATGGTAGTGCCGTGGAATTGTTCCATGAGGGGTAAATGACTACGTGGTGGGCGAGCCGGGCGATTTCAAGGCCGGCGCTTGAGCTTATCTCATCTCGCCGCGAAAACCGCCAGCCCGAGCGCCGTCATCACGCAGACGATCAGCGGCCCCGGCGGCATGTCGGAAATCAGAGACACCGCGAGCCCCAGCCCGTAGCTCGACGCGCCGAGCGCATATCCTGCCGCCAGGCGGCGGCGCGCGAAGGAACGCGTGGCGAGCGCCGGCACGATCAGCGTGGTGAACACGAGGTACACGCCGACGAGCTGCACGGACGCGGTGACCGCGCAAGCGAAAAGCAGATAGAACCCGATGCGCCCGACGCGCTCGCGCAGCCCGAACCAGAGCGCAAGAATCGCCGCGTACACGATGGCCACCAGGATCAGCCGCGTCGCATCGGCCCACAGGATCTGCCCGACGAGGAGATCCTTCAGGTGCTCGGCGCCGTGCGGATTGCTGGCGAGAAGCAGGATCGACGCATTTGCCGCGACGATGAAGGTCACGCCGATCACCGCTTCCTGCACCTCGGGCCAGCGCTTGTCCGTCCAGGTGAGAAGCAGCGCGCCGGCGAGCGCGGCGGCGAGCGCGGCGACCTGCACCGCCGCGCCCTGCGGCTCGAAGCCGAGCCAGTCGGCGACGATCACGCCGAGGCCGGCGATCTGCGCCACCGCGAGGTCGATGAAGACGATGCCGCGCTTCAACACCTGCATGCCGAGCGGCACGTGCGTCGCCGTGACGAGAAGGCCGGCGATGAGCGCGGGCCACAGGATGCCGAGCGTCGCGGCGTCGAGCTTCATGGCAGCGGCGCGCTCAGACGCTCGAGCACGTCATCGAAGTAGCCGAACAGGTCCTTCGCCTTCTCCGTGCCGCCGACGGTGAACGGCAGCATCACCTTGGGGATGCGGGTGCGCTCGGAGAGGAATTCGGCCGCGCGCGGATCGTTGTAGCTCGAATAGAGGATCAGCTTCGCCGGCTCGGCCTTCATGCGCTCGACGAGCGCGGCGAGGCTCGACGTGGTGGGCGGAATGCCCGGCTTCGGCTCCAG
>DATDCR010000458.1:0-19334 GCA_036524215.1 Burkholderiales bacterium | reverse complement strand
GCCTTGAGCACGCGCGCGGCGTACTGCTGCTCGCCGTGCATGGAGAGCACCAGGATCCTGAGCTTGGGCTTCTCGGTCTTCAGCCGCTTGATGAGCGCCGGCCCGGCGAGGCCCGGCATCGACATGTCGACCACCGCGACGTCGTACTCGTCGGCCTTCACCAGCCTGAGCAGCTCGTCGCCGTCGGCGGCCTCGCCGCCGACCTGCAGGTCGGTGGTGGCGGCGAGGATGCGCTTGAGGCCGTCGCGCACGATCTTGTGGTCGTCGGCGAGCACCACGCGCGTCATGCCGCCGCCTCCTTGGCGACGGGCTGCGGCGGCACGCGCACGCGCACGCGGGTCCCGCCGCGCGGCGCCAGCGTCACCTCGAAGGAGCCGCCGAGGTAGGTGACGCGCTCGCGCATGCCCTTCAGGCCGAGCGAGCGCGACTTGGCGATGTCGTCGGCCGAGATGCCGCGGCCGTCGTCCTCGACCTCGAGCTGGATCATGCCGTCCTCCGTCGCCAGCATCACCCAGGCGTTCTTCGCGCCGGAATGGCGGCCGATGTTGGTGAGCGATTCCTGCAGCGCCCGGTAGAGCGCCGTCGCCACCGGCCGCGACAGGTGCTCGAGGGCGCCGTCGGTGGCCTGGCGGTAGTCGCAATGGATCCCCGAGCGCTTGCCGAAATCCTCCACCAGCCAGGCCGACGCGTCGGCGAGGCCGAGGTCGTCGAGCATCAGCGGGCGCAGGTCGGCCGAGATGCGCCGCGTCGCGGTGACCGTCTGGTCGAGCATCGCGCTCATCTCGGCCGCCTTCTTCGCGATCTCGGTGCCGGGCTCGACCCGCTCGCGCAGCCACGCCAGGTCCATCTTCAGCGCCGTGAGGAGCTGGCCGAGCTCGTCGTGCAGCTCGCGCGCGATCAGCGTCTTCTCCTCCTCGCGCGCCTCGAGCACGCGCGCGGAGAGCTCGCGCAGCTCCTGCTGCTGGCGCTTGAGCTCGTCCTCGTACTGCTTGCGCACGGTGATGTCGCGCAGGATCACCGTGTAGTAGCGCGCGCCGCGCAGGTCGTCTTCGCCCCCGGCCTGCGAGATCGAGGCCTCGATGGGGAACTCCTCGCCGTCGGCGCGCAGCGCCCAGAGCGTGGTCACGTCGCCCATGCGCCGGCTGGTGACGCCGGTGCGCCCGAAGTGCTCGACGTGGCCGCGATGCGCGCCGCGGAAGCGCTGGGGGATGAAGCGATCGAGCGGCGTGCCGAGCGCCTGGTCGCGCCGGCAGCCGAACACCTGCTCGGCGGCGCGGTTGAAGAGCACGATGCGCTGCGCGGCATCGACGGTGATGATGGCGTCCATCGCCGAGTCGACGATCGCCTCGAGCTGCGCCTGGCTCGCCTCGATGCGCTCGCCGGCGACGAGCACCTCGCGCGCGGCCACCAGCACGCCGGCGCCGATCACCAGCATGTCGGCGATGATCACGCCGCCGAGCAGCCACGGCGCCGACATGCCCGCGATGAAAGCAGTGATATTCAACGCGAGCAGCGCGGTGAGCGCAGTGGCGCCGGCCGCCACGATGACCGGGTGGCGAAGAACGCTACGTTTGACGCCGATCAAATGTCGGCCGGTCCCACCCCTCATAGTTGGCTCAATGAACTATCCCGCATCTGAACTGGTTATCGACCCGGTCCTGATCCGCAAGTACGACGTGGCCGGGCCGCGCTACACGTCGTACCCGACGGCGGACCGGTTTGTCGAGGCCTTCGGCGACGCCGAGCTGCAGCAGTGGCTCACGAAACGCAACATCGGCGGCATTGGCAAGCCGCTCTCGGTCTATGTTCACCTGCCGTTCTGCGAGAACATCTGCTACTACTGCGCCTGCAACAAGGTCATCACTCGCGACCACGGCAGATCGGCCAAGTATATCAAGTACTTGGAGAAGGAACTGGCCCTCATCCGGCCGCTGCTCGGCTCCGACACGCAGATCTGCCAGCTGCACTGGGGCGGCGGCACGCCGACCTTCCTGCATAAGGACGAGATGAGCGCGCTGATGGACGTCATCAACGCCCGCTTCACGCGCGCCGACAACTTCGAGTGCGGCATCGAGGTCGACCCGCGCAACTCACCGCCGGGAATGCTCGAGTTCCTCGCCAGGCTGGGCTTCAACCGCCTTTCGCTCGGCGTGCAGGACTTCGATGCCGAGGTGCAGAAGGCGGTGCACCGCATGCAGCCGCTCGATCTCGTGCAGCGCGTGGTCGCCGAGGCGCGCGCCGTCGCGTTCAAGTCGGTGAACTTCGACCTCATCTACGGGCTGCCCAAGCAGTCGCTCGACAGCTTCAACGCCACGCTCGACAAGGTGATCGAGCTCGATCCGGATCGCATCGCGCTCTACAACTACGCGCACCTGCCGACCCTCTTCAAGCCGCAGCGGCGCATCTCGGCCGCCGACCTGCCGTCGGCGGAAGCCAAGCTGCAGATCATGACGCTCGCCATCGGCCGCCTGACGCGCGCGGGCTACCTCTACATCGGCATGGACCACTTCGCGCGTCCCGACGACGACCTCGCGGTGGCGCAGCGCCAGGGCCGCCTGCAGCGCAACTTCCAGGGCTACTCCACCTTCCCCGAGTGCGATCTGCTCGGCCTCGGCGTGTCCTCGATCGGCCGCGTCGGGCCGACGTACTACCAGAACGAGAAGCGCCTCGACGACTACTACGCCGCCATCGACGCGGGCCGCCTGCCGGTGACGCGCGGGCTGCAGCTCTCGCAGGACGACCTCGTGCGCCGCGCCGTGATCCAGGCGCTCGCCTGCCACTTCCGCCTGTCGATCGAATCGATCGAGGACGCTTACCTCATCGACTTCAACTCCTATTTCGCGAAGGAGCTGAAAGACCTGCGCCGCCTGCAGGAAGAAGGCCTCGTCGACGTGAATGCCGAGTGGATCAGCGTCACGCCGCGCGGACGGCTGCTGGTGCGCGTGGTGTGCATGACGTTCGACCGCTACCTGCGTGAAGCGCAGGCGCGCGCCTCGTACTCCAAAGTGATCTGAGCGTGGGGCTCGCGATCTCCCTCTTCATCATGGGAATCGCCTCGGGCGTGCACTGCGTCGGCATGTGCGGCGGCTTCGTATCCGCCTTTCACGGAATTCCCGTGCGCATCGCGCAGCCGCGGCGCTGGCGGCGCCTGCTCGCCTTCAATGCCGGCCGCGTCACGACCTATGCGCTGCTCGGCGCGGCCGCCGGTCTCGTCGGTCACCAGGTCACCCTCGCGCTCGGCGCGCAGACCGCGCTCTACGTGCTCGCCAACCTGATGCTGATCGCCGTCGGCCTGTATCTCGCCGGTGTGGCGCAGTGGTTTTCCACCATCGAAAGGATCGGCGCGCCTTTATGGCGGCGGCTGCAGCCGTTGGCGGCAAAGGCGCTGCGCGGCCGCAACGCCTACACGGCCGGCCTGCTCTGGGGCCTGCTGCCCTGCGGCCTGGTCTATGCAGCGCTCGCTGCCGCGGCATTCGCCGGCAGCGCGGCAGGCGGGGCGGCGGCGATGGCGGCCTACGGCCTGGGCACGCTGCCCTGGCTCCTCGGCACCGGCCTCGCGTTCGGCTGGTTGCAGAAGAAAGCAGCTCGTGCGCTGGCGGGCGGCGTGGTGCTCGCATTCGGCGTGCTGGGTCTCGCCCACGCGGTAACGCATCACCTATAGGAGAAGAAGCAAATGAAGGCGATTCAGAAAATCCGCGACGAGCACCGCTCCATATCCGCCGTGCTGCACGCGCTGAAGCAGCTCGCGAAAGATGCGCAGGACAAGCGCCTGAAGCCGGGCTTCGAGGCGTTCCGCGCGATGATCCGCTACATCGACGAGTTCCCGGAGCAGCTGCACCACCCGAAGGAAGACCAGTATCTCTTCCCGCCGCTGGTGGCGCGGGTGCCGGAATCGAAGCAACTGGTCGACTCGCTGCGCGGCGAGCACGAGCAGGGCGGACAGCTCATACGCGAGCTCGAGCGCGCGCTAGTGCTGTTCGAGGATGCCTGGCCCGCGGGCGCGGCCGAGTTCCTGAAGACGGTCGACGCCTACGCCGAGTTCCACTGGCGGCACATGCGCAAGGAAGAGCAGGAAGTCCTGCCGCTCGCCGAGAAGTACCTGACGGTGCGCGACTGGGAGGCGATCAACGAGGCGTTCGACGCCAACGAGGATCCGGTCGCCGGCGTGCGCGAGAAGGACTTCCAGGACCTCTTCAGCCGCATCGTGCGGCTCGCGCCCGCGCCGGTCGGCCTCGGCGAGCGCTGGGAAAAGCTCAAGAAGACCGGCTGAACTTCGAGCGCGGGTCGAAGCGCGAAGCCTCGCGCAGCTCCTCGTAGAGCTTCCTCTCGCGCTCGGTGAGCGTCCCCGGCACGACGATCTCGAGCGCGGCGTAGAGATCGCCGGCCCCGCCGCCCGCCTTCGGCAGGCCCTTGCCGCCGAGCCGCAGCTTCTGGCCGCCTTTCGATCCCGGCGGCAGCTTCATCGTCACGCGGCCTTCGAGCGTCGGCACTTCGATCTGTGCGCCGAGCGCCGCTTCCCACGGCGCGACCGGCACCTCGATCTCGAGGTCGTGGCCGCGCGCCCGGAACAGCGGATGCGGCTCGAGCACGATCTGCAGGTACAGGTCGCCGGGCGCGCCGCCGTTCATGCCGGAGCCGCCCTTGCCGCGCAGCCTCAGGCGCTGGCCGTCGACCGCGCCTTTCGGGATGCGCGCGCGCAGGCTCTGAGAATTCACGATCAGCTCGCGCTCGGCGCCGCGGAAGGCCTCTTCGAGCGTGATGCGCACCGCCATCTCGTAGTCCTCGCCGGGCATCGGCACGTTGCGGCCGAAGCCGCGCCGGCCCTGCGCGCGGCCGAAGATGCCCATCTGCTCGAACAGATCCGACAGGTCGATGTCGCGCAGGTCCTCCGCGCGGCCCGAGCCGAAGCGGTCGAACCAGTCGGGCGGCGGGCGGAAATCCTGGCCGGGGCGAAAGCCGCTGCCGAGGCTGTCGTAGGCGGCGCGCTTTTCCTTGTCGCGCAGCGTCTCGTAGGCCTCCGACACTTCCTGGAAGCGCTCCTTGGCGTTCGCCTCCTTGGAGACGTCCGGGTGGTACTTGCGCGCGAGGCGCCGGTAGGCCTTCTTGATCTCCTCTTCGGCTGCGCCGCGCTCGACGCCGAGGATCTTGTAGTAGTCCTTGTACTTCATCCCCGGAAAATGGGGTCAGGGCGACATTTATGCAAGCCGGGCCGTGCCAGGGCCGCGACGCAGATGCCGGTCCGAGGCGGCGCTGCCGGCCGGGCTAGCGGCAGGCGGGGCAGCGCTTGAGGGTCGGGTCGCCGGCGAGACGCACGAAGGGAATGTCGGCGCCGCAGTTCTCGCACACGCCGAACTCCGGCGAGCGCAGATGCGCGAGCGCCGCCTGCTTCATGTTCGGGTCGGCGAGCTGCGAGCGGATCGCCTGCTCCAGCGCGCTGCGTTGCTCCAGCGTGAAGTAGTGGTAATGCATGCGGCCTCCTCGCAATGCTCGTCATTTCCGCGCGGCACGTCTTGAGGCAAGTCAAACGGAGAATCGCGCGCCTGTCTACCCTGCAAACGTGAAGCGCTTGAACTTCGCCGCCGCCTTGCTGCTCGCCGCGCAAGCATCGCTCGCACAGGACATCGAGCACGGCAGGCTCTTGTACGAGACGCATTGCTCGGGCTGCCATGCCGAGCGCCTGCACGAGCGCGCGCATTCCAGGGTCGCGTCGCTCGCCGACCTGCGGCGCGAGGTGGAGCGCTGGACAAAGGCGAGCGCACGCCACTTCACTGCGGCGGAGCGCGAGGCCCTCGTTTCCTACCTCGACGCCGTGCACTACCGGCTCGATTCGCGCCCGCCGGCTACTCCGGCACCGGCAACGCAATGAAGCTGCGCGCGCCTTCGCGTTGCACGAGCAACGCCACCGCCGGGCCCTTGCCGGCCGCGCGCAGCTGGTCGCCGAATGCCTTCGGCGTCGCCACCGCCACGCCGTTCACGGACAGGATGACGTCGCCGGCCTGAAGGCCCGCCCGTTGCGCCGGCCCGTCCGCGCGCCGCACCACCACGCCGCTTTCGACGCCGAGGCGCTGCGCGCGCAGGGCCTCCAGCGGCGCGACCAGCAAGCAGAAAGGATTCTGCGATGCGCGCGCCGGTTCCGGCACGATCGATGTCGGGCGCGCTTCCTCGACCGTGATGCGCACGCTCGAGAGCACGCCGTCGCGCGCGTAGTAGACGCGCACCGTCTCGCCGGGCTGCGCCTGCGCCACCGTTCGCATCAGCTCGACGTGCGAGCTCACCGCCTTCGCGCCGAAGCCGACGATGACATCGGCGCTGCGCAGGCCGGCGCGATCGGCGGCGCTGCCGGCGATCACGTCGACCACCAGCGCGCCGCGCTCGGGCGCATGCAGCGCGCTCGCCAGCTCGGCCGTCAGCTCCTGCAGGCGCACGCCGATGCGCCCGCGCGTCACGCGGCCGCGCGCCTTCAGCTCGTGCGCGACCTCCATCGCCAGGTCGATCGGAATGGCGAACGACACGCCCATGAAGCCGCCGGTCAGGCTGTAGATGACCGAGTTCACGCCGACGACTTCGCCGTGCACGTTGAAAAGCGGCCCGCCCGAGTTGCCCGGATTGATGGCGACGTCGGTCTGGATGAAGGGCAGGTAGCTCTCCTCCGGCAGCGTGCGTCCGACGGCGCTGACGATGCCGGCCGTCACGCTGTGCTCGAGGCCCAGCGGCGAGCCGATCGCGGCCACCCATTGGCCCGGCTGCACCGCCTTCGAGCTGCCCAGGCGCGCGCGCGGCAGGCCGCGCGCAGGAATCTTCAGCAGGGCGATGTCGCTCACCGCGTCGGCGCCGACCAGCGCGGCCCGGAACTCGCGGTGGTCTGCCAGCCGCACGACGAGCCCGTCCGCCTGCGCGTCGGCCACCAGGTGCGCATTGGTGATGATGTAGCCGTCCTCGCTGATGAGAAAGCCGGAGCCGAGGGTCGGCATGTTGAGCCCGCCGATCAGGCGTCCGATGATCTGCGCCAGCTCGTCGTCTTCGCTCGCCGGCACGGCGTCTTCATCGGCCAGCGCGCTCGCCGAATAGACGCCGACTTTCACCACCGCGGCGGCTTCATGCTCCACCAGCGCGGAAAAATCGCGCTGCGGCAGGGCACAGCCGTAGAGGAGCGCCAGCGCCAGGAGGAGGACGCGCGCCATGCCGCCATCGTGCGCGCGTGCGGCCGGGCAGGGTTGATGCACGTCAATGGCCGCGGGCGCGCGGCGCGCACCATCGACGCATGAGGCTTGCGCTGCTCCTGCTGCTGCTCGCGCCGCTCCTCGGCGCGGCGCAACCCGCGGTCGAGGCGACGATCGAAGGCCGGGCGACGCTCGTTCTGCGCCGGCCGCTCGCCGCGGCGACTCCGATCCAGGGCTTCTCCGCCGTGCGCGTGCGCGCCGACGGCACTTTCTGGGCGCTTGCGGATACGGGACACGCGGCGCGCGCGCACCGGGAAGACCTGCAGGTGGTCTTCCACCACGTGTACATCGACTGGCGCGCCGGGACGGCCAAGCTCCTCAGCGCCCATGCGCTGCGCGACCCGGATCGCAGGCTCTCCTTTCCCATCGTCAACGAGACGACGAGCTCACGCGTGCTGACGACGGCCGACGTGAACGTCGACGCGATGGCGGTGGTGAGGGACCGTGCCTGGTTCGCCGACGACCTCGGCCCGTGGCTGATCGAGACCGACATGCATGGCCGCGTGCTTGCCGCGTATGGCGCGATGCTCGACGGCAAGCCGCTGCGCAGCGAAGCTGCGCGTCGCGGCTTCGGCGGGCTGGCCGCCACGCGCGACGGCCGTTTTCTCTACGCGGCGCTGGAAGGTGCGCTGTGGACCGGCGCCGGCTGGGAGGCGAGCGGCGCGCGCGAGTATGCGCGGATTCTCGAGTTCGATCTGCAGGCGCGCCGCTGGAGCGCGCGCGAGCTGCATTACGCGCTCGATGCACCCGGCCACACGATCGCCGATCTCGCCATGATCGATGCGCGCCTCGCGCTCGTCGTCGAGCGCGGACCGCAATACCGGCGCCTCTACAAGGTCCTCTTCGACGGTGAGCAGGCGAGGAAGCTCGCCTACGTCGAGCTCCTCGCCATCAAGATGGCGACGGTCGAAGGCCTCGAGCTGATCGATCCCGGCTACGCCGTGCTCACCAACGCCGACCGGCGCGAATTCGTGCTGCTGCGCGCGCCGGCGATCGTCGGCGCACCTTGATCTTCATCAAGAGCACACCAGCGCCCCGGCATACATTGGGACCATGAGGCTGATCGAGTCCGCGCCCGAGCTGTATGCCCACGCCATCGCCATCGAGCGCGAGGCGGCGGCGCGCTACGCCGAGTTCGCCGAGCGCATGGAAGACGAGGGCCGCGAGGATCTGTCGCGCGTTTTCGGCCTGCTGGCGCGCGTCGAAGCCGAGCATCTGGAGACGCTCGAGCGGCGCATCGCGGGCGTCGAGATGCCGAAGATCGACGAGGAGCGCTACAAGTGGCTCGACGCCGGCGCGCCGGAGACCGCTGCGCGCGAGCTGGTGTATCGGCTGATGACGCCGCGCCACGCGCTCGCCATCGCGCTGCATGCCGAGCAGCGCGCGCAGGCGTTCTTCGAGCACGTCTACTGGACGGCTGGCGATCCCGCGCTGCGCGCGCTCGCCAAGGAAATGGCGGCGGAAGAGCGCGAGCATGTTTCGCTGGTCGCCAAGATGCTCGGCGAGGCGCCGGTGCCTTCGCTCGAAAGCAGCGTGATTTTCCAAAAATGAGGCCAACGTGTACCGCTACATCCTGATTCCCACCGACGGCTCCGAGACGGCGCAGAAGGCGCTCGCGGCCGGAATCGACTACGCGCGCGAGGCAGGCGCCCGCGTGCTTTTCTTCACCGCCGTGCCGGAATACCACGTGCCGAGCGAAGCCGAGCTGATGGCCAAGCATCACGTGAAGTCGATCTTCGAGCACGAGGAAGAGTCGCGCGAAGCCGCGCGCGCCATCCTCGAGCGGGCCGCCGACAGCGCGCGCGACGCGCACGTCGAGCACGAAACCGATTACGCGCTTTCAGACCGACCCTACCAGGCGATCATCGAGGCGGCGCGCAAGCACGGCTGCGATGCGATCTTCATGGCCTCGCACGGCCGCAAGGGGCTGCAGGCGCTCTGGTACGGCAGCCAGACCAAGGAAGTGCTGACGCACTCGGACATCCCGACGCTCGTGTATCGGTAGGTCCGCGTCTCTCTAGCCGCGCGCGAGATAGCGCTCGACGTAGTCGCGCATCGCGAGCGCGGCGATCCAGTCGTTGATCGCGAGCGACCACAGGCGCGGCCGCCGCAGCGGCAGGCTGCGCGCGAAATGCCACATGCGGCGCGGGCCGCCGCGCGCGATGCCGCGCAGGAGGAAGCGCGACAGGATCGGCAGACCTTCGCCCCAACTTTCTCGCTTCAGGCGCGGCGGCTTGCCGAAGTGCGCGAGCTTGTTGCGGATGCGTCGCGCGATGGCATGGTCGGCGAGCAGCTCCTGGTAGAGCCGGCGGTAGCCGGCCACCATGTCGTCGATCGACATCAGCTTGGGCACGATGTTGGTGGCGCCGCCGGTGTTGTCGCCGTCCGCCGCGCCCTCGACCAGGCGGCCTTCGCGCTTCAACCGCTCGAAGAGCGGCGTGCGCGGCAGCGCGGTGAGCAGACCCACCATCGCCACGATGATGCCCGAGTCGAGGATGAAGCGCCGCTGCGTGGCGAAGCTCGCCACCGTATCGCGGTCGAAGCCGACGATGAAGCCGCCGAGGATATCGATGCCGGCGGCATAGATGCGCCGCACCGCCGCCAGCATGTCGCCCGCGCAGTTCTGCGTCTTCGCCGCCTCGCGCAGCGTGCACGCGTCGGGCGTCTCGAGGCCGACGAAGGCCCACTCGAAGCCGGCGTCGCGGAACAGGCCGAGCAGCTCCGGATCATCGGCGAGGTTGAGGGAGGCCTCGGTGCCAAAGCGCAGCGCGCGGCCATGGCGGTTCTGGTAACCGGCCAGGAAACGCAGCGTCTCCTTCGCGCGCGCCTTGTTGCCGATGAAGTTGTCGTCGACGAAGAACACCTTGCGCGCGCCCTGCGCGCGCAGCGCATCGAGCTCGCGGCCGATCGCGTGCACCGATTTGTAGCGCGGCTTGCGGCCGAACATGACGATGATGTCGCAGAACTCGCAGTTGAACGGGCAGCCGCGCGAGAGCTGCAGCGTCGCCGTGGCGTAACGGTCGAGCTCGAGCAGGTCGAAGCGCGGCACGGGCGAATCCTCCAGGCGCACGACGCCCTGCTCGAGGTACAGGCGCTCGGCCTGGCCGCGCTCCAGGTCGGCGCAGAAGCGGGGCCAAATGTATTCCGCCTCGCCGGCGATGACGTGGTCGGCGAGCCCGGCATACTGCTCGGGGCAGAGCGACGCATAGCTGCCGCCGGCGACGACGCGATAGCCGGCGGCGCGATAGCGCGCGATCAGCTCCTTCTGGCGCGGCGCCTGCACGCCCATGCCGCCGATGCCGATCAGGTCCGCCTGCGGTGCGACGGGCAGCGGCGCGAGATTCTCGTCTGCGATGCTCACCCGCCAGTGCGCCGGGGTGAGGGCGGCGACGGTGGCAAGGCCGAGCGGCGGATTCAGCGCACGCTTGCCGCCGAGGACTTCTTCGAGCGCCCAGCGGAAGCTCCAGAAGCTCTGGGGCAGGGACGGATTGACCAGCAGCAGCCTCATCGAACCTTCGATCCTAGGACGAGCCTCGTCAACGTGGCTTGAGGCACGTCAACACGGCTCGGGCGCGGTTGTGCTTACGACTTGGCGAAAGCGAGGCGCCGCTGGCGCAGGGCCTCGACGTAGTGCGTGTTCGGGCAGAAGGAGCGGTTGCCGCCGTTGCCGGCCGAGGCGAGCAGCTCGTCGCACAGCTCGGTGTGGCGGCAGGTTTCGCACCGCGCGATGGCCGCCATCGAGTCGGCGTCCGGGCTTTCGGGCAGCGCGGCGCCGCGGCGCCGAAGCATGGCTTCGAGGCGCGAGACGGCGGGCAGTCGGGTGTTTTTCATTGGCAGGTGACGCAGCTCTCGCAGGCGGTGCCGGCAACGTCGCCGCGCATGTGCGCGGCGCGCAGCTCGGCAAAGCGCTCGGCGTGCCACGCTTCGAGGAAGGTTTCGCAGCTGAGATCGCCCATGTGGAAGCGATCGTCGTTGTCGTAGGCGCACGCCGACAGGTAGCCGTCGTGCGTGATGTGCGCCTGCTGGAACAGCGCGCGGCACGGCTTGGCGCATTCGGCATGCTCGCCGCCGAGGCCGCAGGGCCCGCGCAGCGGCCGCCAGTAGTGCGCGTCGACCGAGGCGCGGATGCGCTTCAGCGCGCGCTGCATGCGCCGCACCTGCGCCGCGTCGAAGCGGATGCTGGAGGCGACCAGCGCGCAGCGATGGCCGCTGCGCGCCTCGACTTCGTCGCGCACCAGGCGCGCCGCCATCAGGTTCACCTCGAGCTTCCAGAAATCCTGCTCGCGCGCGCCGGTCACGTAGTGGAACTGGTCGGGTCCGACGGTGTTGTAGCTGAACTCGAGGCTGTCGAGCCCGGCTTCCATGCAGTCGCGCACCCGCTCCGGCGTCGCCATGCGCCCGTTGGTGGTGACGAAAACGAACGGGAAGCCGAGGTCGCGCTTGGCGTGATGCACCGCCTCGGGCAGCCAGCGGCACAGAAACGGCTCGCCGAGGTGCGACAGCCCGAGCTCGACCACGCCCAGGCGCCGCAGCGTCGCCGCGGTGCGCAGGAAGAAGGCGTAGTCCATGTCGCCGCGGCGCCGCTCGTGCATGGCGGCGGCGCAATGCATGCAGTGCAGGTCGCAGCGCGCCGTCAGCTCCATGTGAACGCGGCGCGGGACGGCGGGCAATTCGCGTGGCACGGCGATGGATGCGGCTCGATCGCGTGTCATGCGGCCATTGTCGGCAGCAGCACGCCCGGGCGTTTGACTCAGATCAAGCGTCCCGGAGACCCCGGCACTATCGTGCCGGCATGCGCATCGAGATGCCGAAATCGCTGCGCCTCGAGCACGACGAGCTCAAGCAATGCCTCGCCGCGGCCCAGGGCGAGCACGGTGAGCTCGGCCGCGCGCTGCGGCGCGTGGGACGCCTGCTCGAGACGCATTTTCGCCGCGAGGAGGCATTCGCCATGCCGCCGCTCGGGCTGCTCGCGCGCCTGGCGCGCGGCGAGCTCGAGCCGGCAATGGCGGAGGTCTTGCCGCAGGCGGAGTGGCTGAAGGCGAACCTCGACACGCTGCATGCCGAGCACCAGGGGATCGCCGCCGCGCTCGAGCGGCTGCTTGCCGCCGCGCAGGCCGCGGGCCGCAGCGAATGGGTCGAGTTCGCCGAGCGCCTGATGAACCACGCGCGCATGGAAGAAGAGCTCACGTACCCGGCGGCCGTGCTGGTGGGCGAGTACCTGCGCCTGCGGCTTGGGCATCGCAAAACGGCATTTGATCCGCATCAAAAGAAAACCCTAGCGGCGGGCTAGATTGCCCGCATGACCGCGCAACGACTCGCGGCCGTGACGCTGCTCGCGCTCACGGCAATGGCCGGCGGCGCCCTCGCCGAACCGGATGGCAAGATTCCGCAGCTGATTCCCGGCGCCGACCAGATGACGCCGGCCGAGCGCGATGCGTACCGCGCGCGCAAGCTGGTGGGCGATCCGGCGCGCGGCGCGAAGCTGCACCAGGGCTGCTTCGGCTGCCACGGCATCGAGCGCTATACGCAGCCGATCACCTACGCCTCGGCGAGCTTCATGGATTCCCTGCTGCGCGCGAGCGGCCTTTCCGACCTGCCGCCGGCCGAGCCCAAGCGGTTCAAGGGCCGCATCGGCAACCTCGATGCGCTGCGCGCCGCGGTCGTGCGGCGCAACGATTACTTCAATCCGCAGCTGAGCGCGCAGGAAATCGAAGACGTGGTCGCGTACCTGAACGCAACGTATTACCGCTTCCCTGCGGCACAGAAATAGCCGCGCAACTGGCGTGGATATTCTTGATACGCATCATGTTCCGACGAAAGGCGGTGCGTAGAGTGCTTCGCATCGGAACCAAGGGAGCCTCATGACTTCGCCCAGCACCAAGCGCATCTCCGTGGTCACTTCGAGCACGGTCGCGTTCACCGTGTGCTTCGCCGTGTGGATGATGTTCGCGGTGATCGGCATCCCGATCAAGAAGCAGCTCGGCCTGAACGAGACCGAGTTCGGCCTGCTCGCCGCGACGCCGGTGCTCACCGGCTCGCTGATCCGCCTGCCGCTGGGCATGTGGACCGACAAGTTCGGCGGCCGCATCGTCTTCTTCCTGCTGATGCTTTCGACCGTGGTGCCGATCTGGCTGATCGGCGAGGCGACGAAGTACTGGCAGCTCCTCGTGCTCGGCCTGTTCGTCGGCCTGGCCGGCGGCTCGTTTTCCGTCGGCATCGCGTACTGCGCCCGCTGGTTCGATCGCCAGCACCAGGGATTCGCCATGGGCATCTTCGGCGCCGGCAACTCGGGTGCCGCGGTGACCAAGTTCGTGGCCCCCGCGATCCTGCTTGCCTACGGCTGGACCATGGTGCCGAAGGTCTACGCGATCGCCATGCTCGTCACCGCGCTCGCGTTCTGGTTCTTCACCTATACGGATCCGACGCACGTATCCGGCAACAAGGTGACGGTGAAGGACCAGCTCCTCGCGCTCAAGGATCCGAACGTGTGGAAGTACTCGCAGTACTACTCGATCGTGTTCGGCGGCTATGTCGGCCTTTCGCTCTGGATGACGAAGTACTACGTCGGCGAATACGGCTTCGACATCAAGACGGCGGCGCTGCTCGCGGCGTGCTTCTCGCTACCCGGCGGCGTGCTGCGCGCGCTCGGCGGCTGGATCTCCGACAAGTTCGGCGCCCACCCGGTGACGTGGTGGGTGCTGCTCCTGTCGTGGGTATGCCTGTTCTTCCTCTCGTACCCGCAGACCGACATGGTGGTGCGCACGGCGCGTGGCGATCTCACCTTCCATGTCGGCCTCAGCCCGACGGTGTTCACGATCCTCATGTTCCTGATGGGCATCGCCTGGGCGGTCGGCAAGGCCTCCGTCTTCAAGTACATCTCCGACGAGTACACGCACAACATGGGCGTGGTGTCGGGCATCGTCGGCCTCGCCGGCGGCCTCGGCGGCTTCCTGCTGCCGATCATGTTCGGCGTGCTGCTCGACGTGACCGGGGTGCACTCGAGCGCCTTCATGCTGCTCTGGGGCATCACCTTCGTGTCGCTGGTCTGGATGTACTGGACCGAAATCGTTCCACAACGTGCGCGCGAGCGCACCGGCCAACTTGCAGGAGAAACCGCATGAGTGCCGCCCAAGTGCTGCGCGCCAACCTCGGCAAGACGCTCACCGTCTGGACGCCCGAAGACAAGGACTTCTGGGTGCGCGAGGGGCAGGCGATCGCCAACATCAACCTGTGGATCTCGATGCCGGCGCTGTTCCTCGCCTTCGCGGTCTGGCAGCTGTGGAGCGTGGTGGCCGTGAACCTGCCGGTGCTGGGCTTCAAATTCACCCCGAACCAGCTGTTCTGGCTGGCGGCGGCGCCGGCGCTCTCCGGCGCGACCTTGCGCATCTTCTACTCGTTCATGGTGCCGGTGTTCGGCGGCCGGCGCTGGACCGCGATCTCCACCGCGTCGCTGCTCATCCCGTCGATCGGCATCGGCCTCGCCATCCAGGACCCCACGACCCAATACGGCACGTTCCTCATCCTCGCGCTGCTGTGCGGCTTCGGCGGCGGCAACTTCTCGTCGTCGATGGCGAACATCAACTTCTTCTTCCCGAAGGAGCGCAAGGGCTCGGCGCTCGGCCTGAACGCCGGCCTCGGCAACCTCGGCGTGTCGGCGGTGCAGTTCATGGCCCCGCTCGTCATCGCCGCCGGCGTCTACGGCCCGCTCGGCGGCGAGCCGCAGACGGTCGTGAAGGCCGGACAGACGATCACCATGTGGGCGCAGAACGCGGCCTACGTGTGGGTGCCGTTCATCCTCGTGTGCACGATCGCCGCCTGGGTCGGCATGAACGACATCGCCAGCGCCAAGGCCTCCGTGTCCGAGCAGGCGGTGATCTTCAAGCGCAAGCACACCTGGATCATGTCGTGGCTCTACCTCGGAACCTTCGGCTCGTTCATCGGCTATTCCGCCGGCTTTCCGCTGCTCATCAAGAGCCAGTTCCCCGAGGTGAGCGCGCTCGCCTACGCATGGATGGGGCCGCTGGTCGGCGCGGTGATCCGCCCGTTCGGCGGCTGGCTGTCCGACAAGCTGGGCGGCGCCTCGGTCACCTTCTGGAACTTCCTCGTCATGACGGCGGCCGTGTTCGGCGTGCTGTGGTTCCTCGACCACCACAGCTTCGCCGGCTTCTTCGCCTGCTTCATGGTGCTGTTCCTCACCACCGGCATCGGCAACGGCTCGACCTTCCGCATGATTCCGATCATCTTCCCGCCGAAGGAGGCCTCGCCGGTGCTCGGCTTCTCGGCGGCGCTCGCCGCGTACGGCGGCTTCTTCATCCCGAAGAGCTACGGCACCTCGCTCGAGCTCACCGGCGGGCCGGAAGCCGCGCTCTACGTGTTCATCTTCTTCTACTTCACCTGCATCGCGCTCACCTGGTGGTACTACAGCCGCAAGGGCGCCGAGATGCCGTGCTGATCATGGTCCCTGTTTTTGAAACCGAGAGAACCGTATGAGTCATTTTCTGGACCGGCTGAGATTCCTGGCCGAGAAAAAAGAGACCTTCTCCGACGGCCACGGCGAGGTCAGCCGGGAAGGCCGCGGGTGGGAAGACGCCTACCGCAAGCGCTGGCAGCACGACAAGATCGTGCGCTCGACGCACGGCACCAACTGCACCGGCTCGTGCAGCTGGAAGATCTACGTGAAGGGCGGCATCGTCACGTGGGAGACGCAGCAGACCGACTACCCGCGCACGCGGCCCGACATGCCCAACCACGAGCCGCGCGGCTGCGCTCGTGGCGCGTCGTATTCCTGGTACCTCTATTCGGGCAACCGGCTCAAGTACCCGATGGTGCGCAGCGCGCTGGTGTCGATGTACCGCGAGCTGAGAAAGAGCATGGACCCGGTCGCCGCGTGGTCGACCATCGTGTCCGCGCCCGACAGCCCGGATTCCTACAAGCGCCAGCGCGGCCTCGGCGGCTTCGTGCGCTCGAGCTGGGACGAGGTGAACGAGATCATCGCCGCGGCCAACGTCTACACCATCCAGAAGCACGGCCCCGACCGCATCCTCGGCTTCTCGCCGATTCCGGCGATGTCGATGATCTCCTACGCCGCCGGCAGCCGGTATCTCTCGCTCATCGGCGGCGTGTGCATGAGCTTCTACGACTGGTACTGCGACCTGCCGCCGGCCTCGCCGATGACCTGGGGCGAGCAGACCGACGTGCCGGAATCCGCCGACTGGTACAACTCGACCTTCATCATGATGTGGGGCTCGAACGTGCCGCAGACGCGCACGCCGGATGCGCACTTCATGAGCGAGGTGCGCTACAAGGGCGCGAAGATCGTCTCGGTGTTCCCGGACTATGCCGAGGGCTCGAAGTTCGGCGACCTGTGGCTGCATCCGAAGCAGGGCACCGACGCCGCGCTCGCCATGGCGATGGGCCACGTGATCCTGAAGGAATTCCACGCCAGCGGCAAGAGCGCGTACTTCCGCGACTATTGCCGCCAGTACAGCGACATGCCGATGCTGGTGCGGCTCGTCGAGCGCAACGGCCGGCTCGTGCCGGACCGCCTGCTGCGCGCTTCCGATGTCGAGCTGGGCGAGAAGAACAATCCCGAATGGAAGACTGTCTGCTTCGACGAGGCGAGCGGCAAGCTCGCCGTGCCGAACGGCTCGATCGGCTTCCGCTGGGGCGAGAGCGGCAAATGGAACCTCGAGGAAGGCAGCATCAAGCCGCGGCTTTCGCTCGCCGACGGCACCGAGGAGCGCGCCAAGGTGGCGTTCCCGTACTTCGGCGGCATCGCGCACGAGCACTTCCGCGGCAATCCGCAGAGCGATGTGCTCGAACGCGAAGTGCCCGTGAAGAGAATACAAGGGCAGGCGGTGGCGACGGTCTACGACCTTCTCCTCGCCAACTACGGCGTCGGCGTGGCGCAGTCGTATGACGAAGACGTGCCTTACACGCCGGCCTGGCAGGAGCGCATCACCGGCGTGCCGCGCGACGACGTGATCACGGTGGCGCGCCAGTTCGCCGACAACGCCGACAAGACGCAGGGCAAATCGATGGTGATCATCGGCGCGGCGATGAACCACTGGTACCACATGGACATGAATTACCGCGCCATCATCAACCTGCTGGTGATGTGCGGCTGCGTCGGCAAGTCGGGCGGCGGCTGGGCGCACTACGTCGGCCAGGAGAAGCTCAGGCCGCAGACCGGCTGGACGCCGCTCGCCTTCGCGCTCGACTGGGGACGGCCGCCGCGGCAGATGAACTCGACCAGCTTCTTCTACGCGCACACCGACCAGTGGCGCTACGAGAAGCTCTCGGTGGCGGAGATCCTCTCGCCGCTCGCCGACGAGTCGAAGTACACCGGCAGCCTGATCGACTTCAACATCCGCGCCGAGCGCATGGGCTGGCTGCCCTCCGCGCCGCAGCTGCAGCGCAATCCCATCCGCATTGCCGAGGAGGCGAAGAAAGCCGGGCTGGAGGTGAAGGACTACGTGGCGCGCGAGCTGAAGAACGGCACGCTGCGCATGAGCTGCGAGGATCCGGACCACCCGGACAACTTCCCGCGCAACCTGTTCGTCTGGCGCTCGAACCTGCTCGGCTCGTCCGGCAAGGGCCACGAATACTTCCTCAAGCACCTGCTGGGGACGCAGAACGGCGTGCAGGGCTCTCCTCGGAATCTTTCGAACGAGGAGATCGTCTGGCACGAGCAGGCACCCGAGGGCAAGCTCGACCTCCTCGTCACGCTCGACTTCCGCATGAGCACGACCTGCCTGTATTCGGACATCGTGCTGCCCACCGCGACCTGGTACGAGAAGAACGACCTCAATACCTCGGACATGCACCCGTTCATCCATCCGCTGTCGCAAGCGGTCGATCCGGCGTGGCAGGCGAAGAGCGACTGGGACATCTACAAGGGCATCGCGCGCAAGTTCTCCGACATCGCGAGGCACCACCTCGGCGTCGAGAAGGACGTGGTGCTGACGCCGCTCATGCACGACACGCCCGGCGAGCTCGGCCAGGCGCTCGACGTGAAGGACTGGAAGAAAGGGCAGTGCGATGCGCTGCCCGGCAAGACCATGCCGCAGGTCAGCGTGGTCGAACGCGACTACCCGGCGACCTACGATCGCTTCACGTCCCTCGGGCCCTTGATGGTGAAGGCCGGCAACGGCGGCAAGGGCATCGCCTGGAATACCGAGCATGAAGTGGAGTTCCTCGGCCAGCTGAACGGCACCAAGGACGGCCGGCCGAAGATCGAGACCGACATCGATGCCTGCGAGGTGATCCTCGCGCTCGCGCCGGAGACGAACGGCGAGGTGGCGGTGAAGGCCTGGCAGGCGCTCGCCAAGATCACCGGTCGCGAGCATGCGCATCTCGCGCTGCCGCGCGAGGACGACAAGATCCGCTTCCGCGACGTGCAGGCGCAGCCGCGCAAGATCATCAGCTCACCCACCTGGTCGGGCCTCGAGTCCGAGCACGTCTCGTACAACGCGGGCTACACCAACGTGCACGAGCTGATTCCCTGGAGGACGCTCACCGGCCGCCAGCAGCTCTACCAGGACCATCCGTGGATGCTCGCCTTCGGCGAGGGCCTCGTCTCCTACCGGCCGCCGGTCGACACGAAGACGGTGGCGCCGATCCTCGGCAAGCGCTCGAACGGCAATCCGGAAGTCGTGCTCAACTTCATCACGCCGCACCAGAAGTGGGGCATCCACTCGACCTACACCGACAACCTGCTGATGCTGACGCTGTCGCGCGGCGGACCGATCGTCTGGATGTCGGAAGCCGACGCCGCCAAGGCGGGCATCGAGGACAACGACTGGATCGAGGCCTACAACCTGAACGGCGCGCTCACCGCGCGCGCCGTGGTGAGCCAGCGCGTGCCCGCCGGCATGGTGATGATGTACCACGCGCAGGAGAAGATCGTGAACACGCCCGGTTCGGAGATCATGGGCACGCGCGGCGGCATCCACAACTCCGTGACGCGCGCCTGCCCGAAGCCGACGCACATGATCGGCGGCTACGCGCAGCAGAGCTACGGCTTCAACTACTACGGCACGGTCGGCTCCAACCGCGACGAGTTCGTCATCGTGCGCAAGATGGCGAAGATCGACTGGATGGACGGCAGCTAGC
>DATDCR010000457.1:0-5438 GCA_036524215.1 Burkholderiales bacterium | reverse complement strand
CAGTCCGAGCTCGTGCTGCACCAGCTCGCGCACCTTGGGCTGCACGCCATGCGGGAAACGCCACAGCAGCCCGTCTTCTGTCAGCTTGGCGAGCCAGCTAGCCTGCGTGTGTTCCTCCGGAACGAGCTCCGCCGGGTATTCGTAGCGCAATTCATCGAGCGAGAAGCGGCAGCGCTCGGCGATCGCCACGCTTTCTTCCAATAAGTCTTCAGGGTAGATCTGCGCCAGGCGCGAACGCAGCCGCAGGCTTCGCTCGGCATTGGGATGCAGCGCCTGGCCGCATTCCGGCACCGTTTTCCGGAGCCGGATGGCGGTCAGCACGTCGTGCAGCGGCTTGCGCGAGCGAAGGTGCATGTGCACGTCGCCGGTCGCGACCAGCGGCAGCCCGCACTGGCGCGCCAGCTCGCGCAGGCGGTTCAGCCTGGCGCGATCGTTCGGCCCGCAATGCAGCTCGGCGGCGATCCAGGCGTGACCGGCAAAGCGCTCGGCGAGCCAGGCGGCCGGGCCATCGTCTTCGCCCGGCACCCACAGCACCAGCGCGCCGCTGCCGGCGAGCGTCCCTACATCATCGAGGGCGAGCGAATACGAGCCCTTTTTCGCCCGCCGCCGGCTCGTCGTAATGAGCGACGAGAGGGCGCCATAGGAACGCCGATCCGTGGCCAGCAGAACCAGCTTGGTCCGGTCCTGCAGCGTGAGCTCGGTGCCGTGCAGGAGCTTGAGCCCGCATTCCTTCGCGGCGAAATGCGCGCGCACGGCGCCGGCAAATGAGCATTCGTCCGTCAGGGCGAGCGCCTTGTAGCCGAGCGCATGCGCGCGGGCGACGAGCTCTTCCGGGTGCGAGGCGCCCCGCAGGAAGCTGAAGTTCGAGAGCGCGTGCAGCTCGGCGTAGTCAGGCAAAGAAGCCATGCAGGTACCAGTGACCGTCTTCCCGGTATACCCAGGCGAGCGAGACCCCGAGCTTCGCGACGAAATAGTCGCGCCGCGTTTCGTCGCCATCCCACCAGCCGCAGGCGATGCGCTCCGGCCCGGCGACGAGCGCGAATTTGCTTTCTTCCAGGCGCATGGCTTTTTGCGCGAGCCATGCCGGCCGCGGCCCGGGCTGGATGAACTCGTGCGGATCCCACTCGCCCGGCTCGACGCGCCGCCAGGCGAATTCCGGGCGGTGATCCGGAAAGGCGCTGATGCCGTGCACGGCGTCGCGCCCGAGGCGGGCCTGCAGCCGCTCGACGAGCTTCGCCCAGTCCTCGGCTTCCGCGGCAGTGTCGCGAAAAAGGCCGCGGCTTCGCGCGCCGAGCGGCGTGAAATCCGCCGCCTCGAGCGCAATCGCTTCGACCGGCTGCGAGATCTGATGCGAGGCGAGCTTCTCGCGCAGCAGATCGGCGAGCCGCCCGGCATCGCGCGCCGGCGAGGCGAGCCGGACCTTCACTTCGCTCTTCGCGCGGTTCGCATGAACGAGATGCAAAGTGAAGCCGCGAATGCCCGCGTGCCGGGCGCTGAGCAATCCGGCAAGCTGGACGAGCAGGCGGCGCGCGGCGAAAAGCAGCGCTTCGGCGTGCGTCACTTGCGCCGGGAGCTCGAGCTCGGCGAAGAAGCGCGCCGGCGGCGTGAAGAACTCTCGCGGCTCCGCGAGATCGCCGAGCGCCTGGTCGAGGGCATCGAGCAGCGCCTGTCCGCAGCGGTGCGCGAGGCCTTCGCGCGGCAGGGCGAGGATCTCGCCGATGGTCGAGACGCCGATGCTGCGGAAGAAGGCTTCGTCGGCGCCGAGGACCGAAACCGGCAATTCGCGCAAAGGCGCCCCGCCGCCGCGTGCGCGCCAGAGCGCTTCGCGGGCCGTCGCGCCGACGGCGATGCAGGTCTGCAGGCCGAGCTCGTCGACGCCGCGCCGCAAGGCGGCGACCAGGTCCGCGACGCCGCCGAAATAGCGCAGGCTGCCGGCGATCTCGGCGAGCAGCGTGTCCGGGGGCTCGAGCGAGACCTTAGGCGTGAACTGGCAGGCCCAGCCGGCGAGCGGCCGCAGCCTGCTCGCCTCGAGGCCCGGGAAGTGCAATGCGACCCAAAGCATGGAACGGTCTTTTCAAAGGCAGGCGAAGCGGCGCCGAGGCGGGCGCGCCGCGCCGCTTCAGGATGCGGATGCAGACCTCGTGGCCTGCCGGCGCGAGAGCGAGCCGCAGGCAGGCAGGCGAGGATTCGGTCGCCGCGGCGAGCGGCCGAAAGACGAACGCCACGGCCTGGCCCGATTCCGCCGCGACGGCAAGGCGCTGCAATTCCGCGTAGCGCGCGCGCGGAATCCAGGCCGCCACCGCATGGCAGCTGCCCGAGCGCAGAGCCTGTTCGGCTGCCCACAAGGCATCGCGCCGGCTTGCGGCCCCCACGATGAGGAGCTGCGTCAGGTCGATGCCGGCGGCAAGCAGGGCCGGCGCATAGGGCGTATGCGGCGGCGAGACCCAGACGGTGCGCTTGCCGGCGCTCGTCAGGCTGGCAAGTGCCGGCAGGACGATCCCCAGCTCTCCTATGCCCGCGTCATCGACGAGAAGCTCGGCCAGTCCCTGCCGCGGCCAGCCGGCTCCGGGCAACTCGGCATCCAGAGCGTCGAAGCCGCTGGGCAGCGCATCGCTGGCGCGCGCGAGGGCGCCGCCGCGCCAGACGGGATGCCGCTGGAGAATCTCCTCGAGGGCGCCCATACTGTATTTTCATACAGTATCGGGCGGGCTGGCAAGGCGCTAGTGGCCGCCCTTCAGCCGGCGCAGCTGGGCCTGGTAGGCCGACATGAAATCGCGCCCGAAGACCTTGTTGAAGTCTTCCTGCGCCTCCTGCGACAGGGTCTGTTGCTGGGTGATGAAGAACTCCCACAGCTTGGCCTTGCGGCTGCCCAGGCCGAAGCCGCCGGCCGACTTCTCGTAGGCCTTCTCGAGCACCTGCGGGTCGAAGCGCCGCACCGCGCCGAGGATGGCGGAGCGCATGCCGGCCATCAGCGCCAGCTCGTGCGCCCGCAGGTCTTCGCAGGCATCCCCGATCGACTGCACCGGGTCGAGGAAGCCGTCGGTGCGCTCGCTCGGATCGAACAGGAACTCCATCGCCTCGTGCGGATCGCCCATCAGCTTTAGCGGGTTGTTGTCCCGCGCGGCGACCATGGTGCGTTCCTCGGCCTCGAATTCCTTGCGCATCTCGCTGCGCGCGATGAGCAGCATCATCAATCCCTCGATCGCGGCACGCATGATGGCGCCCGAATCCTTCAGCAGCCGCGCCGATTGCTCGGCGGACATTTCCTTGTGCGGCAATCCGGCGCCCTCGAGGAAGACGCGCAATGCGTCGTTCATGGAAGCTGCAGGAGCGGCGGCATGGCTCGGCGCGGCGTGCGCACGCGGCGCTGGTGCTGGGGCAGGTGCAGGCGCCGCCTTCGGCGTGGGCGGCGGTGGTGATGGCGGCGGCGGAGGCGGCGGCGCAGGACGCGCTGCGATGCCGGGCTTCGTTTCGGCAGTCGAGGGCTTCGCGGGCGCGGGGGCCGGGCCGGTGTAAGTCGCCTCCTCGGCGCCGCCGACGAAGGTCGGCTCGTCGAAGATGCCCGGCTCCGGCGGCGGGATCTCTTCTTCGTTCGTCTCCTCGGAGAGCATCTTGATGAGGGATTTCTTCTCCGCCGGGGGAGGCGCCGGACGCTTCTTCTCGGGGAAGAGGACCTGCACCTCGAATTCGCCCATCTCGAAGCTGTCGCCGGAATTGAGCGTCAGGCGGGTGCCGGGGCCGTAGCGGCGGCCCTTCACCATCACCGGGTTGACCTTGGAGACGACGGACATCCAGTACGTGCCGTCTTCCTCTTCGAGCTCGACGTGCACGCGCGAGATGTGCTTGTGCGGGTCCTCCAGCGAGACAGTGCAGGTCGCATCGCGGCCGATGCTGACCGGCAATGCATCGAAGTCGCGCGTCTGGAAGAGCGTGGGCCGCCCGCCGTGCTTGGTGAAGATCTTGACGGTGACGGCCATGGCGCTAGGCGGTCGCTCCGCTGCGCAGGTCGCGCCGTCCCCATCCCCGCTCCACCCAGCGCCCGTCCATCATGGCGCAGTATTGTTCCGCGGGCGGCAGCGCCTCGCAAAGAAGGAGGCAACGCCCGAACAGCTCCGATTCCTCGGCGAGCCAGATGCCCGCGGGCTCGGTGAGCCGTGAACCAAGGTGCAGCAGCTCCGGCGCCGGCGGCAGGTGGCTGCGCGCCTCGAGCGGCACCCACAGCATCTGCGGCTTGGCGCCGCGCAGCGGCACCGTATCGTCCTTGCCTTCCGGCACGCGCAGCCATTCCGGACGAAAGGGCTTTTGCAGGATCGCCGCGTCGATGGCGCCCGAATCCGCGGCGGGGGCGATGGCGTTCAACGCGATGCTTTCGATCTCGTCGAACCAGGCTTCCGCCGCGAACAGCGTGCGCACGAGGTCCAGGCTCGAGGAAGGCAGCGCGCTCGCCACCGCGAGCGGGAAATAGCGTCCGACCGCGTCCACGCTCGGTGCCATGATGCCGGCCCATGCATTCTCCGTGAGCATCCCGGGCGAGAGCACGAAGCGCCAGACCGGCATCGAAAGGAAGTGATCGCGCCAGTGGCTGCCGAGGCGCTCACGGCTTCCGGCGATGGCCGCCTGCTGCCAGCGGTCCCAGCCCTCGCTGAACGCGGAGGGAACACGCCGCGCGATGAAGTCCCCGGTACCCGGGATCTTGCCGTACCAGCCGGCTGAAAACGCCGCCTGCGCGGACGATTCCATCATTTCTGGCGCCGCGCCTGCTCGACGAGCGCATCGTCCTTGCTTCGCGGCAGGACGAGCGGCCGCTCGGCGAGCGCCTCGCGCAGATGCGCATCGAGCTCCGCCTTCGCGCTGTCGGGCAGCTTCCAGACCTGCGCTGCTGCCTTGGCAATGACCTGGGCATCGCGCTTGCCCTCGTCGTGCAGGCTCTCGTATCCGGCGAGGACTTCCGCCGTGGCGCCGTTGCGCAAGGCGTTCTCGAGCGAGAGGGTTACGTGGGCGACGAGCCCATCGCGCAAGGCGTTGCGGTAGGCGCGCTCGGCTTGCGTGCCGAGCTTCTCGCCTTGATAGAAGCCGGCGTGCAACAGCCGTCCGTCTCCGCCGAGCGCCGCGTCCCGCAGGCCGCGCAATTCATTGAGGAGCGCAATCAGCTTCGCCTCGTCGCCCGCCTTGAGGCCCTTCACCGCCTCGACATGCTGCTTGGTCTGAGCCGTCTTCGCCTCGGCGCTTGAAATCAGGTCGCGATTGGCGAAGAAGCTGCCGGTCCAGAGCAGCGCCAGCGCCAGCGTGACCGCTGCGAATGCCGCGTAGGCGGCGATGCGGGCGAAGCGGCGGCCGCGCTCGGCCGCGAAGTCGTGACCCGCCAGGCCCGCTTCCCCGAAGATCACGTCGTGCAACAGACGCTTGAGGAAGTAGCTCTTGCCGGCGCCGGCGGCGGG
>DATDCR010000456.1:0-7736 GCA_036524215.1 Burkholderiales bacterium | reverse complement strand
CGTCGATGCCGCCCAGGTCCACGAACGCGCCGTAGTCGGTGATGTTCTTGACGATGCCCTTGACGGTGGCGCCTTCCTGCAGCGTGGCGAGCAGGTTCTGGCGCTCGGCGCCGGCCGACTCCTCGAGCACGGCGCGGCGCGACACGACCACGTTGTTTCTCTTGCGGTCGAGCTTGATGACCTTGAAGTCCATTTCCTTGCCCTCGTAGGGCGTGGTGTCCTTCACCGGGCGCAGGTCGACGAGCGAGCCCGGCAGGAACGCGCGGATGCCCTTGGTCATGACGGTGAGGCCGCCCTTCACCTTGCCAGTGATGACGCCTTTCACCTTCTCGGCGTTCTCGAGCGCCTTCTCGAGCTCGAGCCACGCCGCCATGCGCTTCGCCTTGTCGCGCGAAAGGCGCGTGGCGCCGAATCCATCTTCCAGCGCCTCGATGGAGACGCTGACGAAGTCGCCGGCCTTGACGTCGACCTGTCCCGCGTCGTTGCGGAACTCTTCGGCCGGGATGATGCTTTCCGATTTCAGCCCCGCGTTCACCACCACCCAGTTGTCGTCGACGCTCAGCACTTCGGCGGTGATCACCTCGCCGATGCGCATCTCCTTGCGGTTGAGGCTCTCCTCGAAGAGAGCGGCGAACGATTCGCCGCCGGAGGCCTGGGCGGACTTGGGCGAGGACTTCTGGGACTGCGGTGCTGGGGAGAGGCTAGCCATTAAGAAAAAAACCTTTTAAGCCGGGAGCTTGCGCCCGCGGGTTGAGTTGGACACCAGGCACGGGTTAGCCGCGCCCACCGGTTCTGCTTCTTTCCTGCCACCAGCCGACGATCCGCTCGACGACCTCGTCAATCGAAAGCGCTGAAGAGTCGAGCACTTGCGAATCCGGCGCGGGGACCAGCGGCGCAACCGCCCTCTTGGCGTCGCGCTCGTCCCGGTCCTGAAGATCGCGGGAAAGGGCGCGAAGATTAGCATCGATTCCTTTTTCTATCAACTGCTTATATCGCCGTTCGGCCCTGATCTGGGGGCTCGCTGTCAAGAACACCTTGAGTTCGGCATCCGGGAAGACGACCGTCCCCATGTCGCGCCCGTCGGCCACCAGTCCCGGCGGCCGCCGGAAGGCGCGCTGCCGGCGCAGCAGCGCCTGGCGCAGCGCCGGGATCCTCGCGATTTCCGAGGCGCGATTGCCGACCGGCTCGCTGCGCACCTTGTCGCCCACCTCCTCGTCCTCGAGCTGCACTTCCCCGGGGCCAAACGCGACATCCATGGTCTCGGCGATCTGCGCGAGGCGCGACGCCTCGGTGGTGCTCTCCCGCAGCGAGATGAGCGCGACCAGCCGGTAGAGCGCCCCGCTTTCCAGGTAGTGGAAGCCCAGCTTCTGCGCCACGCGGCTTGCGATCGTGCCTTTGCCGGACGCCGAGGGCCCGTCGATCGCGATGACCGGCGCATTCACGCGGCGATGGCCTCGAAGAGGCGGAAATAATCCGGGAAGGTCTTCGCTACGCACTGCGGATCCTTGATGCGCACCGGCACGCCGGCCAGGCAGACCAGCGAGAAGCTCATGGCCATGCGGTGGTCCTCGTAGGTGTCGATCGTCACGCCAGGCTTGATCTTGCCGGGCGGTGCGATGACGAGGTAATCGCGCCCTTCCTCGACCTCGGCGCCAAGCTTGCGCAGCTCCGTTGCCATGGCGGCGAGGCGGTCGGTTTCCTTCACCCGCCAGCTCGCGATGTTGCGCAGCCGGCTCGGCCCTTGCGCAAAGAGCGCCAGCACCGCGGCGGTCATCGCCGCGTCCGGAATATGGTTCAGGTCCATGTCGATCGCCTTCAGCTTTCCGCGACCGCTCACCTCGACGGCGTTTTCCAGGACGGCAACGTCGGCCCCCATGGCTTGCAGCACCTCGGTAAAGCGCACGTCGCCCTGGATGCTGTCGCGGCCGATGCCTTCCACCCTTACCGGCCCGCCGGCAATCGCGCCGGCGGCAAGAAAATAAGAGGCGGACGAAGCATCCCCTTCGACGAGGATCTTTCCCGGGCTCCGGTACGGCGCGCCCGGCACCCGGAACGCGCGCCACGCGTCGCGCTTCACCTCGATGCCGAAGCGGCGCATCACGTTCAGCGTGATTTCGACGTACGGCTTCGAGATCAGCTCGCCCTCGACTTCGATCACCGCATCATTGCCGGTGAGCGGCAGCGCCATCAGCAAGGCGGTGAGGAACTGCGACGACACGTCGCCGCGCACCCGCACGCTTTTCTCAAGGGAAATCCGCCCAGGCAGGATTTGCAGGGGAGGAAAACCCTCCTTCTCGGCGTAGTCGATGCGTGCGCCGATGGCACGCAATGCATCGACCAGATCGCCGATCGGACGCTCATGCATGCGCGCGACACCGGACAAGCGATAGTCGCCGGCCGACATGGCGAGCGCGGCAGTCAGCGGGCGAAAGGCGGTGCCAGCATTGCCGAGGAAGAGTTCTGCCTGCTTGACGGGAAAAGGCCCGCCGACGCCCGTGACCGCTTCACCATGGAAGGAAACGCCGAGGCGCGAAAGTGCCTCGCGCATGACGCGCGTGTCCTCGGCGTCGAGGAGCCCGCCGACCTGGGTTTCGCCCTCAGCGAGCGCGGCGAGGAGCAGGACGCGGTTCGAGATGCTCTTCGAGCCGGGCAGGCGCACGCAGCCCTGCGCGCGCCGCGCCGCCTTCAGCTCGAGGACTTCAGCCATCGATTGCGGGCGTCGCGTGCTTCGGCAAAAAGCTTCTCCAGGCCGGCCGCATCGCCCGCGTCGAGCAGGCCTTGCAGGCGAGCGAGCGCGGCGCCGTAGCGTTTCAGCTCTTCGAGCAGGCGGTCGCGATTGGCGATGCAGATATCGCGCCACATCTCCGGGTGGCTGGAGGCGATCCGGGTGAAGTCGCGGAAGCCGCCGGCGGCATAGGAGAAAAGCTCCTCGGCGTTGTCGCGGCGCGCGACGTCCTGCACGAGCGCGAAGGCGAGCGCATGCGGCAGGTGGCTGACGGCGGCGAGAACGGCATCATGCCGCTCGGCATCGAGGCGCGTGAGGCGCGCACCGCAGGCTTGCCAGAGCTCTTCGATCGCCCGGATGGACTCGGGCCGGTTCTCCGGCAGCGGCGTGAGGACCACGCGACGGCCGCGGAAGAGATCGGCGCTCGCGGCCGCGGCGCCGCTTTGCTCCGCGCCAGCGATCGGATGTCCCGGTACGAATTGCGCCAGCCTGCCGCCGAGGCCGCGACGCGCGGCGGCGATGACATCGCGCTTGGTGCTGCCGGCGTCGGTGATCAGCGCTTTGCAGTCGCTGAGCCGCGAAAAGATCGCGGCGAACTGCGCGACCGGCGCGGCGACAAGAACAACGTCCGCGCCGGCGGCCGCCGCCGCGGGGTCGGCGGCGATGCTGTCGATGATGCCGCGGCTTCGCGCCGCCTCGAGGTTGGCTTGATTGCGGCCGACGCCGACCACGTGCGAGACGCGCCGTGCCTGCTTGAGGGCGAGCGCGAACGACCCGCCGATCAAGCCGACCCCTATTACCGCAAGGCGCATCAGTCCTTCAGGCTGGCGGCAAGCGCGGCGAGGAACTTCTCGTTCTCGCGCGCGGTGCCGACCGTGACGCGCAAGTGCTCGGGCAGCTCGTAAGGCCCGCCCACCGGGCGCACGATGACGCCGCGCCGGAGCAGGCGCTTGTAGATGTCGGGCGCCTTGCCCACCCGAATGGTGAGGAAGTTGCCGAAAGAAGGGATGAATTCGAGGCCGAGCGCCTGCGCGCCTTCCTCGAGCTGGCGCAGGCCCTGGAGGTTCTCCGCGTAGCTGCGCGCGACGAATTCCATGTCGTCAAGGGCGGCCCTTGCCGCGGCGAGCGCGAGGCTGTTCACGTTGAAGGGCTGGCGCACGCGATTCATGATGTCCGCGACGGACGCGTGCGCAAGCGCGTAGCCGACGCGCAGCCCCGCCAGGCCGTACGCCTTGGAGAAGGTGCGCGTGAGGATCAGGTTCGGGTGGCGCTTCAGCCATTTCACGCTGTCGCCGCGCAGGTCGGCGGACAGGTATTCGTTGTAGGCCTCGTCGACGACGATCAGCACGCGTTCCGGCACGCGACGCAGGAAGGCCTCGATTTCCTCCGGGCGCGCGAAGGTGCCGGTCGGATTGTTCGGATTCGCGACCCAGACGACGTAGGTTTCGTCGTCGATGGCCCGCACCATGGCGTCGAGGTCGTGGGCATAGTTCTTCGCGCGCACGATGATCGAGCGCGCGCCGCGTGCCTGCGTCGCGAGCGGATAGACGGCAAAGGCGTGCTGCGACATGACCGCCGCGCGGCCCGGCCCGAGAAAGGCGAGCGCGACGAGCTCGAGGACGTCGTTCGAGCCGTTGCCGAGCACGATGGCCGACATGTCCACGCCGTAGCGCCGCGAGAGGGCCTGCTTTAGCTCGAAGCCGTTGCCGTCCGGATAGCGCGCGACGTCGGCAAGCGCGGCGTCGATCGCGGCGCGCGTGCGCGGCCCGATGCCGCGGGGATTTTCGTTGGAGGCGAGCTTGACGATGCTCGCCTCATCGAGCCCCATCTCGCGCGCGAGCTCCGAGATCGGCTTGCCCGGCTGGTAAGGCGCGATGGAGCGGACGTACGACGGCGAGAGCTCGCAGGGGTCGATCAGCATTTCAGCGGCAGCCTCATGTGGCGGCGGGATAGGAGCCGAGGATCTTGAAGAAAGGCGCCTTCGCATGCAGTTCGACCAGCGCCTCGGCCACGGCCGGGTCCTTCTGGTGCCCCTCGACGTCGATGAAGAACACGTATTCCCAGAGCGAGCCGCTGCGCGAAGGGCGCGACTCGATGCGGGTCATGCTGACGCCGTGGCGCGCGAGGGGCGTGAGAAGGCCGTGCACTGCGCCGGGCTTGTTCTCGGCCGACAGGACGAGCGAGGTGCGATCGCGCCCGGAGCGCCCGGCTTCGATGGCACCGAGCACGAGAAAGCGGGTCGTGTTGTTCGGCGCATCCTCGATCGATGCGGCAAGCACGGCAAGGCCGTAACGCTGGGCCGCAGCCTCGCTGGCAATGGCCGCCGCGCCTTCCTCGTCCGCCGCGCGCTTCGCCGCTTCGGCGTTGGAGGCGAGCGGGATGCGGTTTGCCTGCGGCAGGTTGTGCGCGAGCCAGCCGTCGCACTGGGCGAGCGATTGCGC
Organism: Burkholderiales bacterium; assembly: GCA_036524215.1. Classification (GTDB taxonomy): domain Bacteria; phylum Pseudomonadota; class Gammaproteobacteria; order Burkholderiales; family SG8-39; genus SCGC-AG-212-J23. Next base: position 2,570 of record DATDCR010000456.1, on the reverse strand, counting down.
ATGGGCGTAGACGCGGCGGATGTCCTTGAGCGCCGACCTGGACAGCAGATTCTGCTGTACGCGCAGCTCGATCTCGGCGCAGATGCGAAGCGGCGTGCCGAGCAGGAGATCGAGCGTGCGGCCGACGACGCCCTCGGTGGAGTTCTCCACCGGCACGACCGTGAACTGCGCGGCCCCCGCCTCGCATTGGCGGAAGGCCTCGTCGACCGAGACCGTCGGCAGCGCCTCGACCGTGGTGCCGAAATGCTTGCGCACCGCCTGCTCGCTGAAGGTGCCTTCCGGCCCCAGGTAAGTCACGCGAATCGCTTCCTCGAGCGCTCGACAGGCGGAAATCAGCTCGCGAAAGACGCCCACCGCGCGCTCGGCGGAGAGCGGCCCGGCGTTGTGCTCGCGCACGCGGCGCAGGATCTGCGCCTCGCGCTCCGGCCGATAGCTGGGAGCGCCCCCCTTCAGCTCGCCGATGCGCCGCGCGAGTCCGGCGCGGCGGTTGATGAGCTTCAGGAGCTCGTCGTCGAGCCCGTCGATCTCGCGGCGCAGCTTGTCGATTTCATCCATCGAGCGGCAGATACCGTACCGCCAGGACGCCGGCGGTGTGGCAAAGCTCGTCGACGACGTCCTTGCCGACCTGGCTGTCGGTGTCGACCAGCGTGTACGCCATGTCGCCCTTCGACTTGTTCAGCATGTTGTGGATGTTGATCTTGCGCTTGCCGAGGGCGTGGGAGATGCGTCCGAGCATGTCGGGCACGTTGGCGTTGGCGATGGCGAGCCGGTAAGGCGCCTCGCGCGCCATCGAGGCGTCGGGGAAGTTGACGGCATTCTGCAGGTTGCCGTGCTCGAGATAGTCGCGCAGCTCGTCGACCACCATCACGGCCGAGTTGTCCTCGGCCTCGGCGGTCGACGCGCCGAGGTGCGGAAGCGCGATGACGCCTTTCTTGCCGATCAGCGCCGCGCTCGGAAAATCGGTCACATACCAGCGCAGGCGCTGGCTTTCGAGGCCCTTCAGCACCGCCTCGTCGGAGACGACGCCGTCGCGCGAGAAATTAAGGAGCACCGCGCCGGAACGGAAGTGATCGATGTTCTTCGTATTCACGAGGTGCCGCGTCTTCTCGACCAGCGGCACGTGCAGCGTGACGAAATCGCTCGCCTTGAGGATCTCGTCGATCGAGTTGGCGCGTCGCACCTGCGAGGGCAGGCTCCAGGCCGCCTCCACCGTGATGTGCGGATCGTAGCCGAGCACATTCATTCCCAGGCGGATCGCCGCATCGGCGATCAGGCTGCCGATCTTGCCCAGGCCGATGACGCCGAGCGCGTGCCCGGGCAGCTCGAAGCCGGCGAACTGCTTCTTGCCGCTCTCAACAGCCTTTTCCAAATCCGGGTTCGGTTCCAAACCACGGACGAAGTCCAGCGCCGGGCCCAGGTTGCGCGCGGCGATCAACATGCCAGCGAGGACCAGCTCCTTCACCGCATTGGCGTTCGCCCCGGGCGCGTTGAACACCGGTATGCCGCGCTTCGACAGCGCCGGCACGGGGATGTTGTTGACGCCTGCGCCCGCGCGCCCGACGGCGCGCAACGAGGGACCGAACTCGAACTTATGCAGGTCCTGGGAGCGCACGAGGATGGCCCAAGGGTCCTTCGACTCCTTGACGACGGCATAGCGCTCGGCAGGAAAGCGCTTGAGGCCGACCTGCGCGATCTGGTTGATCACCAGGATCTCGCACTTCTTCTGACCCTTAGCCATTCTTGGCCTCGAAATCTTTCATGTATTGGACCAGCTGCTGCACCCCTTCGATGGGCATCGCGTTGTAGATCGACGCGCGCATGCCGCCCACCGAGCGGTGGCCTTTCAGCTGCACCATGCCTTCCTTGGCGGCCCCCTTCAGGAAGCCTTCATCAAGCTTGGCGTCGTGCAGCGTGAACGGGATGTTCATCCGCGAGCGGTCTTCCCTCGCCACCGGATTGCGATAAAACTGCGTCGTGTCGAGGTAATCGTAGAGCAGCTTCGCCTTGGCGATGTTGCGCCGCTCGATCTCCGGCACGCCGCCGAGCGCCTTCAGCCACTTGAACACCAGGCCGGCGATGTACGTCGAATAGGTCGGCGGCGTGTTCAGCATCGAGTCCGCCTCGGCCTGCAGCTTGTAGTCCATTACGCTCGGCGTGCCCTTGGCCGCTTTGCCGAGCAGGTCCTCGCGCACGATCACGATCGTCAGTCCGGCCGGGCCGACGTTCTTCTGCGCGCCGGCGTAGATCAGCGCAAATTTGGCGACCTCGATCGGCCGCGACAGAAAGTGGGACGACATGTCGGCGACCAGCGGGATGTCGGTCTGCGGCACCTGGTGGTATTCCACCCCGCCGATCGTCTCGTTGGTGCAGACGTGGAGGTACGCCGCGTCCTTCCGGGTGGAGAACTTCTTCGGCGCATACGTGAAGTTCTTGTCCTCCGAGCTGGCGGCGATGTGGACGTCGCACAGCGCCTTCGCTTCCTTGATCGCCTTTTTCGACCATTCGCCGGTCGCGACGTAGTCGGCCTTGCCCTTGCCGGCGAGCAGGTTCATCGGCACCTGCGCGAACTG